>JAQTVA010000111.1 GCA_028707055.1 Candidatus Bipolaricaulis sp.
CGGCGGAAACTTGGGCATACGGTCGTTGCGCGATGATCGTCCCCGCGTCGAGCACGATCACGCGGTCCGTCAGATCGCGGATCACGCCCATGACGTGCTCGACGACGCAAATCGCCTCGCCCTGATCCCGGATCTTGCGGACGGCGGTGAGCGCCGCCTTCGTCTCGTCGGAGTTCAGACCGGCCATGACCTCGTCGAGGAAGAGGACCTTCGGATGCGAGGCGAGCGCTCGACCGATCTCCAGCTTCTTGATCTCTAGGACCGTGAGGTCCGAAACCCGGCGGTCGATGTTCTCAAGGTGGAGAAGCTCAGCGATCTCCTCGGCTGTGCGCCGTGCTTGACTCAGCCACTGCTTCTGCCCGAACAGCGCGCCGACCATGATGTTTTCGCGAGCCGTCAGGTCCACCAGAGGGTGGACCAACTGGAAGGTGCGTCCGATCCCCAGGTGACACCGGACGTGCGGCGGTGTGTAGGTGATCTCCTCCGAGCCGAGGAAGATGCGCCCGGCGGTCGGCATGTACAACCCGCCGATCACATTGATGGCCGTCGTCTTCCCGGCGCCGTTCGGGCCGATGATGCCGAGGATCTCGTTCTCGGCCAGCTCAAACGTCAAGTCGTGGACTGCCACGAGACCCCCAAAGCGCCGCTCCAGGGACTCGGTCCTCAAGACAGGCATCGCGTACACCCCCGATCGTTCGGACTGCGGCCCGCTCCTTCGAATGCGGCTCCCCCCGCTAAGCGCTCGGCCGTCATTGGACACCTCGCGTGACGCTGGACCGCCGCACCCAGGTCTTGAACATGCGCGATACCCCTTGCGGCAGGAAGAGCGTCACCACGACGATGATGGCGCCGTACACGAGAAGGTGTCCGTAGGGAATCTGCAGCTTGAGATACTCCGACAAGGCGCCGAGGACGAGACCGCCGACGACGGGTCCCCACGTGCTGTGGATGCCTCCCAGGAGAGCCATCGCCAGCGGCAGGAGGAGAAAGTTCGCGCTGAAGCTTCCCTCCGGGGACACGAACCCGAAGACGTGCGCGTACGTCCCGCCCGCGATGCCCTGGATCGCCGACGTGACGGCGAAGACGAAGACGAGGTACCGAAAGACGTTGACTCCGCTCGACTTGGCGACCCGTTCGTCGTTGCGGATCGACGTCAGAGCGAGATGGATCCTCGTCCGCTCGAACACCTCGGAGATGACGATGGTCAGGACGGCGACCGCGAGGACCAACCAGTAGATCTTCGTCGTGTCGCCGGCGTAGATGCAGGTCGGCAGCATCTTCCCCTCCGGTCCCCCCGTCAGGCGGGGGAAGTTGCGGAGGACGACCGCAAAGATGCTCGCCAGGGCGAGCGTCGTGATGGCGAAGTACATCCCGCGAAGTCGAAGGACGGCCAGTCCGACCAACAGCGCAACGGCTCCGGCGACAAGGCCGCCGAAGGCGATCGAGAGGAACGGGTGTGCGTTCACGTTGAGGACGAGGAGGACGGCGGCGTAGCTGCCGAGCCCGAAGAACCCGGCCGTGCCGAACCCCAATTGACCGGAGCGGAGCAGCATGTCCCAGCTCACGGCGAGCGTCAGGTAGATCAGCGTCGAGACCGCGACCTGCTGGAGGTACGCCCCCGTGAACAAGGGGAACGTCGCAGCGACCGCAGCGCCCAGCAGGTAAGGGATGGTTCTTGTCATCCTCATGCCGTCTGCCTCCGGTACGACCTGCCCATGATCACCGCGACCAGCACGGCGAAGAACACCACGTCGGCCCAACCTCCGTAACCTCGGAAGGACAACACCAGGGCCTCGGCGACCCCGAGCGCGAAGCCTCCCCACACGACGCCTGGCAGGTTCCCCATGCCGGCCATTGCGATCAAGCAGAACGACTTCATCGTGAATGGGGAGCCCGCGGACGGGAACACCGAGTGTCTCGTCAGGAACATGGCGCCGATCGCGCCGACGAGGGCGATGGACAGGCCGAAGATGAGGAGGTACGTGCGCTGGATGTCGATCCCGACGAGTCGCGCGCCGCGCGGGTTCTGCCCGACGGCGAGCGCCGCCCTTCCCAGCCGCGTGCGGCGGAGGAAGAGCAGGAGAAGGACAAGGAGTACGATCGCCGCCGCGGTGTAGATGAAGGCGTACGTCCCGAATCGAAGCTTGCCGAGCGCCATCGAGGAGTACACGTAGGACAGGTGCGGCTTGAGCGGCTGGGACGTCCACATCAAGTTCGCGAACTCCATGCCGACCATGGCGAGTCCGAACGTCAAGAGAAGCTGGTTGAGCTCCGGCGCCTTGAGGGCGCGCCGGATCGTCACAAAGTACGTCATCGATCCCAGGATCGCGAAGGCGGCAAGGGCAGGGATCATGGCGACGAGAGGATCGATACCGAAATAGACTCCGAGCCAATACGCGAAGTACGCCCCCAGCATCATGAACTCGCCGTGCGCGAGGTTGATGATGCCGACAATGCCGAGAATCAGCGCCATCGGAAGGGCAATCAGCGCGTACAGCCCTCCGCGTTGGAGACCCTCGATGAGCGCGTACGGCTTCCACAGCATCATGAGAATCACGATGCCGAGCGACACGAGAAGGAGCGCAACCCGCTTCTGCGGTACGGTGCGAAGCAGTGTCATCTCACCCCAATTCCTTACTGCCGGGCCGGCCCGGGACGGCCGGACCGGCCCGGCCCCTTAGCCCCTACGTCGGGCTCTTCCGCTACTTCCCCATGAACGGGTAGGCAGGCAGAGCCGTCGCGTACTCAAACGGCCACAGAACCTGCTGCGCGCCGTTTTGCCACTGCAGGATCTTCTGCTTCGAGAAGCCCTGGTGCTCGATCAGGTTCGACGGAGAGAACGTCAGGGTCTCTCCGAGCGGCGACACGTAGCTCGTCGCCTCGAGCGCCGTGATCAGCGCTTCCTTCTCCAGGGTCCCAGCGCGCGCGATGGCTTCCGCCACCACATAGACGTTGGTGTAGCCGAGCGGCGCGAAGTAGGTCGCCGGCTCCTCGTTGAACATGGCGACGTAGGCGTCCCAGAAGTGCTCGCTGACCGGGCTCACGTTCTTGATCGATGGCGCCCACATTCCGTAGGCACAGACGCCGTTCGCGAGCGCCGAGCCGCCGAAGTCAGCCGGCCATCCCGGAGGCGATCCGACGAAGAGCGGCGGGGTGAAGCCAATCTCCCGCGCCTGCTCCATGATCGGGAGCGCGTCGGCCGCGTACCCGACCCAGATGAACAGGTCGGGGTCGAACTCCTGCGCGTGGCGAAGCACGGAACGGTAGTCGCCGCCGCCCAGGAGCGCGCTCTTGAAGGACTCCCCGACGTTCTCCCAGTTCGAGAACGCAACCAGGCTGCCGTTGTAGGAGCTGGTGCCGAATGCGCCCTCCTCGTAGGCCCAGAACGCCTTCTCGATCTTGATCAGCGGGTACTCCGCCTGAAGGGCGGCCCACCCCTCGACGTAGCTTGCGCCCTGGAGGTAGTCCCACGGATGGACGTGGAAGTACCAGTCCATCCCGACGACGGCCTGCTCCACGAGGGACGATGCCGCGCCGATCCACACCGTCACTTTCTCGTACTTCTTCAGGGCGGGGAGCTGTCCGAGATGGACTCCGCTCGACATCCCACCGATGAAGACGTCCACGTTGTGAACCGTCGCCAACAGGTCGATGGCCGCCGCGCCCTTTTCCGGCTTGCTCTCGTCGTCGATGATGATCAGCTCCACCTGTCGGCCGAGGAGGCCGCCGGCGGCGTTGATCTCCGCGACGGCGAGCTGCATCGCCTTGCTGCCCTGGGCGCCGGTGATGTCCGCCAACGGGAGGACGGCCCCGAGCTTAATGGGTCCCTCCTCCGCGGCGACGACAAACCCAGCTCCTACGACGACCAGGACCGCAAGAACCCACACCTTGAGAACCGCTGCCTTGCCTTTCGCAGTCACTTGGACCTCCCTAGGTATTGCCTCCGGTTGTTCGCCTCCACCCGCTGCCTCCTGTCCCGATCACCTCCTCCGTGGAGAGATGGACTCTCAAGTCCTTCTTCTACGCTACATCTCCCGGTGCTTCGCCAAGAAACCGATCACGACCGTCATGAAGTCGTCCGGGCGTTCGAGACACGCGCCGTGTCCCGCGCCTGGCAGAGTCACGAACTCACAATGTGGGATCGCCTCGTACATCTCCTCCATCACCCGCGGGGGCGTCAGTTGGTCCTCGTCCGCGCCGAGCAGCAGAGTCGGCATCTCCAATCGGCGGAGATCCTCCTCGGTCATGCGAAACCCCATCGCGCTGTGGCACAGCCGCACGAACCCGTCGAACCACTCCTGGGTCAACGTGTTCTTGAACATCGCCTGGCGCTGGCGGAGCCCCTCAAGGTGCTTGGCGTAGAAGGCCCGCGAGTAGATGAACGGCACCGCCAACTGGAAGAACCGCTCCCCGTCATAGAGCGCAGCCGCGACCTCCCACGCCTTGCCGATCTCGGCCAGGAGGTTGGTGATGTAGGGGTTCACGTTGGCCAGAATGAGAGTCTTGACGCGCTCGGGGTGCGTGCGGGCGATGCGCTGCACGACCTGCCCGCCGTACGAGACTCCCATGATGTGCGCGCGATCGATCTCGAGCTCATCGAGCAGCGCGATGATGTCGGGCACGTGGATGTCGAGCGGGTACTCGCCGCGCATCCGCCCCGATCGGCCCTGATCGCGCATATCGAGGAGGATGAGGCGGACGTGGCGCGACAGCACGGGGACGTGCTGCGCCCAGCTCGCGGCGCTCATCATGATTCCGCCCAAGAGCAGCAGCGGCTCCCCGCTTCCGTGAACCTCGTAGTACAGCTCGAGCCCATCCTCCGTCCTAAGCGTCGGCATGCTTGCCCGCCTTTCCTTCTTGTGTCCGCTCTCGGGTTGTCGTGAGTCGGCCGTCCGCCAGCTGCTCGCGAACGCGGTCCGCGAAGTACGACTCCTTGAAGCACTCCGCAAAGCGATCCGCCTCGAGAGAGAGCCCTTGAGCGAGGGGCAGGTCCCTCGATGCGTATACGGCCCGTTTCGCGGCGGCGAGGGCGTGCGGGGGGATGGCGGCGATGCGGCGCGCGACCTCCGCCGCCCGTTCCTCCAACTCCGCTGCCGGGACGACGGCGGTGATCAGGCCGATTCGGAGTGCCTCGTCAGACGCAACAAGGCGGCCTCCCAGGACCATCTCCACGCTGCGGCCGAAGCCGACGACGCGCGGCAGCCGCTGCGTCCCTCCACCTCCGGGAATGATCCCCAGCTTCACCTCAGGGAGGCCGAGACGGGCGGTCTCGCTCGCCAGCCGTAGGTCGCACGCGAGCGCGAACTCCAGGCCGCCCCCGAAGCACAGCCCGTCAATCGCGGCGATGAGGTAGAGCGGGCTCGACTCCATGCGCGTGAACAGCTCCTGGATGCGCCGCGAGAACTGCCGCGCACCGTCGGGCGCCATCTCGTACATCTCGACGCCGTCCGCGCCGCCGATGAAGTGGGTTCCGCCGGCACCGCGGTAGACGACGGCGCGCGCGTCCGTCTTCTCCGTCGCCTCGAGGTGGCGACGAAGCTCGGCGATCGTCTCGGAGTCGAG
>JAQTVA010000112.1 GCA_028707055.1 Candidatus Bipolaricaulis sp.
GAAGAGGTACGTCGGAGCGTCCGGTTGGTGCGACCGCACAAGAACGCTCACCCCAAGGCGGCGCGATCGAAGGTCGAACGTGTCCGGGCCATAGGCTGGACGGCCCGAGTCCTCCGGTCGTGGAAGGGACGACACCGTGCCCCGCCAATCGCCCCACGTGATGTCCCGCCATGCCGCAGACCCGGGGAGAATGCCGTCGATCTCCTCGAGGCGAGGGACGTCGGGCAGGGCTCCGTGAAGGGCAAGCACCCCCGCGGGATGCCACGCTGCCCACGGAAGGAGGCAGAGCAGTCGTGCGGCCTCGTCCTTCTCCGCGGGCGACAGCCCCTCCCAGAAGTCTGCGGGCGAGAACCGCGCGATCCCCCAAGCTTCGTGGTTTCCCATGAGGAGGACCGTGCGCTCAGGATCCGTGCACACGGCCGTCAGGATTCGCGCCAGGTTCCCCCGCGACTGGGATCCACGATCCACCGTGTCTCCCAGGAACACGATCGTGGCCTCTGCAGAGGAGTAGCGGCGGAACACCTCTTCGGTGGCGTCGAGATCGCCGTGCGTGTCTCCGACGAAGACGACATCGCGATCCGGCCGGATTCGAACCATCCGTCGCCCGGCAGCCAAGACAGGCTCCGCGGAGCGGAGAACCGTGGCGAGGTTCAGAACCCCTCCTTAGTTCGGTCTACACTTGATTCCCTCGGGTTTGCGACGGCAGACCTTCCGGTCACACGTCGGACGTGCAGTGCGGGCAGCGCGTCGCGTTGAGAGGAATTTGACTCCGGCAGCGCGGGCACTCTTTCGTTGTGGGAGCCGTCGCTTCCGTCCGCTTCTGCATCCGGTTGAACGCGCGAACGAGGAGGAACATGACGAAGGCTACGATCAGGAACGTGATGACCGTGTTGATGAACGCGCCGTAGTAGAGCGCCGCGGCGCCCGCCGCGCGTGCGGCCGCGGCCGACTCGTAGGTCTCGCCGGATAGAACGACGTACAGGTTGGCGAAATCGACGTTCCCGATCAGTTTGCCGACGAGCGGCATGATCAGGTCGTCGACGAACGACTTGACCATGGTTGAGAACGCCACGCCCATGACGAAGGCGACGGCCAACTGCAGCAGGTTCCCCTTGGTAATGAACTCCTTGAACTCTCTTCGCACCCGGACCACCTCCGTAGGTTCCCAACCATCGTAGTCGGAACCGAACGCGCGGAGAAGTGGGGATCCAGGGGACCGATGGGATTGACGTCGCGGCGACGGCGTGCTACCCTGCCTGCGACATGGCACAGAACAGGCGTCGTCTCTCTGAGATGGGATGGGCGTGTCGCCGCGCCCTTCTCGCCGTCGCTGTGTGCGTGACGACCACGAGGTAGCCCGCCGTGCCGCTGTTGCGGCCGAGCGCGGGCGTGGAGACCGAAGGCCCCAGGCCTCGGTCTTTTCTTTTGGCCGTGACGGAAGGAGGAGGACATGGACCGATGGGAAGACGGAGCGGCCTTTCCGGTCATCGGGAAGGCGCGAGTATCGAAGTGGGTTGACGAGATGGGTGCCGCCTACACGGCAGGCGCCCCCGTGCTTCTTGTCCTCACGCCCGAGCCTCGCGCCACGCAGCGCGAGGCTGCCGCGGACCTTGACGTCCTGCGCCTCGGCTACGTGCAACGGGCTGCCGAGCTCCTCCGCGACCGCCCGGAGCGCGCCTCCGTCGTCTCGCAAATCCATCGGTTCTTCGACGAGTCGGCGGAGGCGCGGGGCGAACCCCGGCTCGGAGTCCTCGCGATCAGCGTTCTGGCAGACGTTCTCGCGTCGCTCGCGAGGGCGAGAGGACTTCGCGTTCGCGCGGAGCGTGCTCTGGAGGAGGGTGTCGCCGTCCGCCTCGTGGCGATCTCGTCCGGAACGAACGAGGGCGCTGCGCCGATGCCGGTCCGTCGGCCCCCTTTGCGGTGATGCGGGTGAGAACCGCGTTCGAAGGTTGTCCGCATTACACGAAACGCGCGACCTTTTTCGTATAATGGGGCCATGGCCACGTTGGACGAAGTGGCGCGCTTCCTCGGGCTCTCAAAGCGCGCCGTGCGGTTGAGGGTCGACGCTCTCGGCGAAACCCTTCAGCGCTACCTCACACGGGGAGATCGAAACCGGCTCATTTTCCGCGGCGAAGCCGTGGCCATTCTTCGCCGCCTCGAGGAGCTGCGTCGGGAAGAAGGCCTTCCGATTCGGCAGGCCGCCGACCGGCTCCGCGGCGAACTGGGAGATGACGAAGAATCGGCCGGAATCTGCATCGTCCTTCGCCCGGAAGTGGAGTTCGCCTTGGCGCACGAGCTGCTCCAAGAAGCGACGCGGGAGCGCGATCAGTGGCGGGAGTACGCGCTCGCACTCCAGTCCGTGCTCCCTCCCGAGCTCAAGTGGCTGAACTCCGTCTCACCGCCCATTGCCGGCGACCGGCGGATGAACTAGCCGCCTTCGGGCATCCTCCGCGGCGGACCTATTCCCCTTCGGGTTCCGGCGGGTTCGCCCGGGAGAGGAACCGCGGGAGGATGTGGCCCTCGGCCGCGACCGGCAGACGATCTCCGGGCTTCGCGTCGGCCCAGGCCCCTCGTGGGCCTGCTCCTCGAGGGAGGTTGACCAGGGCGATCGATGTCGATGCGTTCAACGTGTCGGCGCCTCCTTCGACGAGCGCCAGGCCGACTTGGAGGCCCCCCAAGCTGACGCAACTCGTCACACGCCCGAGGAGGGTTCCGTTACGGTCCAGCAAGAGGGCCCCGTCTCGCACCGGGCGAGCCCCTTCGTCAACCTGAAATCGAACGACCGACCGCACGGGGCGGTCGAGATAGATCCGACGGCACGCCGAGCGGCCGATGAAGAACGCCTTGTGCAGCTTGATGTACGATCCGAAGCCCGCCTCATACGGGTTCACCTCGTGCGGGCCGGCGAGCTCGTGGCCGTACAAGGGGAGACCCGCTTCCGTTCGGGTCGAGTCCCGCGACGCGAGTCCACAGGGGCGAAGTCCCTGCGAGCGACCGACGTCGAGCAGGCGGGTCCAGAGCCAGGCGGCGTCGGGGGCCGCTGAGTAGACCTCGTATCCCATAGGTTCTCCCGTGTACCCCGTCCGTGCGATCAACAGCTGGTGTCCCTCCACCACGATCTCGGTGAACTGCGTCCGATCCAGGGCGGCGATCGCGCGCCGCTCCTGCGGGCCGAGGATGAGGTCGAGCAACTTCTGGCTCTTCGGCCCTTGGAGTGCAACGTCGACCACGCCGCGCTCTGCCTTCAGATCTCGGATCGTGACCTGCGGGCTGGGGCGGCAAGCAGGGCGGTCTCGGTCGACGAGGGTTGTGCCCTCGTTGACACCGCGCAGCCAGTCCCAGTCCTTTCGCTCATTCGCAGCGTTGACCACGACAAGGAACCGGTTTCGCGCACGACGGTACACCATGATGTCGTCGATTACGTCCCCGTCGGGATCGAACAGGTATGCATACTGCGACTGCCCGTTCTCGAGCCATCCGGCGTAGTTCGACGTGACCGCGTCGAGGAAGTCGACGGCGTGCTCGCCCTCCACCTGGAACACGCCCATGTGCCCAAGGTCGAACAAGCCCGCCGCCTGACGCACCGCGGCATGCTCTTCGAGAGCGGACGTGTACCAGACCGGCATCTCCCATCCTGCGAACGGCACGAGCTTGGCCCCGAGCGCGACGTGAGCGTCGTACAGGGGGGTCCTTCGGAGCGGCTCGCTCGGCGCCGTGAAGCGGAACTCCGCCGGGAGTGGCGCGGGGAGCGGCGGCGGCAGGCGATGGCAGCCGACGAAGTACGGCTTGTAGAGGGCAAAACGCTCGGGGTGCTTGGCGTACGCCTCGCCGATAGCGACCCCGGCAGCGTCCTCCGGCGATGTCGGCTTCCACCGTTGAGCCACGACTGGAAGTGCGTTCGAGGCGACGTCCTCAAGGACTGCCGGGCCCTGCACCTTTCGCAAGATGTCGGCGGCGTCGAACAGCGCATATCCATCCGCCAACCCAGCCAGCCATTCCCTCACAGCGCGCGCGTTCCCTGCGGGGACGTGGAGGAGGTAGTCGTCGCGACCCAGGCCTCCCACGACCACGTTGGATACGGCGTGGCCGTTCTCGTCGAACAAGTACGCCGGGGCGGCCGTCCCGGAGGGCAACGCAAACAGGTCTATCGTAAGGCTTTCCTGGAGGAGCGCTCCAGCCCGCCCACCGCGAAGCCGAAGTGCCGACCACGGCGCGCCGTTCGATGCCGGGCGACCGTCCCTCGCCGAGGGGCCGACCCGCGGATCGATGCGCCCGATCAGCTCACGCACCTCGCGTCTCGCGTTTTCGAGCACGGGGAGAGGGATCTTCCCTCGCGACGACTCGCCGCGCAGTCCACAGTAGGAGAAGGGACGGATGGCCTTGAGGACGTTGGCGATGATGCGTGCCAGGTCGCGCATCTCCGCTTCTCCCATTCCTCGCTGGGTGACCCACGGCGTTCCGAGCCGTATCCCATGGGCATCGGCGGCGCTCCGATCTCCGGGGAGGGTGTTCTTGTTGCACACGATTCCCGCGAGATCGAGAAGACGCGAGGCAATCTCACCCATCATCACGAACCGCGCGTCAGTCGGGAGGGTTCTGAGGTCGACGAGAAGAAGGTGGGTGTCCGTTCCGCCGTACGCAAGGGTCAGTCCATGGTCGCCGAGCGCCTTGGCGAGGGCTTTTGCATTCTCGACGATACGGTGCTGTAGCGCCGCGAACTCCGGCTGCTGAGCGAACTTGAGCGCCACAGCCAGGGCGGCGAACTTGTTCACGTGCGGTCCGCCCTGCTGTCCGGGGAAGATCGACGAATCGAGCTTCGCAGCGATCGCCGGATCCGTCGACAGGAGTACCGCGCCGCGTCCTCCGCAGAGGGTCTTGTGAGTCGTGAATGAAACCACGTGTGCGTGCTCGATCGGGTTCGGATACACCCCGCCGACGATCAGGCCCGCTGTGTGGGCTACGTCCGCAAGAAGGATCGCGCCGACCGCGTCGGCGATCTCACGGAACTTCGCCCAGTTCGCCTGCCAGGGATACGACGTGAACCCACCGATGATCATCCGCGGTCGATGCTCCTCGGCGAGTTGACGGATCGCATCGTAATCCAGCCGTCCCGTGGAAGGATCCACGGCGTACGAAACGATCCGGTAGCGGCGCCCGGTGACGTTGAACTCCGATCCGTGAGTGAGGTGGCCGCCCTCGGTCAGCGCCATGCCCATCACGGTGTCGCCCGGGGCGACGAAGGCCTCGTACACGGCCAAGTTCGCGGCCGCGCCGGAGAGCGCCTGAACATTGGCGAAGATCCGGTCCGCAGGCATCTCGGGAGTGGCGAAGCACTCGGCGGCGCGTCGTGCGGCGAGCGCCTCGACGAGGTCGGCGATCTCCACGCCCTTGTAAAAGCGACGGTCGGCGTACCGCCGGTAGTTTGCGAGTTGCACGTCGAGGTCGGCGAGCTGCTCGACGGTCTGCGTCATCATGGCTCGACGCGGGTACCCTTCCGCGTACACGCTCGTGAACACCGAAC
>JAQTVA010000113.1 GCA_028707055.1 Candidatus Bipolaricaulis sp.
GCTGGAGATGTGGAAGCAGACAAGCTGCTTCTTCACGCGCGCTTCGCGGGCCACCTGGATGGCCTCGGCGAGCGTGGCGTGCTTGTACTCCTTCCGATCCTCATCGTCGAGGAACGTCGAATCGTGGAAAAGGACCTCGGTGTCGGCGACGTAGGCGGGGCGCAGAGCCACGGAGTCGCCTCCGTACGAGAAGAGCTTCTGATCGTAGGGCTCGGAGACGGCCCCCTTTCCCTCCGCCTTGACGCGTGCCACGATCTCCGCCTGCGTCGCGCCGGCGAGTTCCGGGCGTAGGCGATGTCGGGTCTCGACCACGTTGTAGCCGAGCGACTTCTCGTTGTGAACGTGCACGGTGGGGAACGCCTCGACGTACCTCGGAGTCTGGCCGCCCGCCAGCTCCACGCGGTCGCCGGGATCGAGGGGGATCCACTCGAGCGGGTAGCTCAGGCGCCGGTTTGTGCGGGCGAGGAAGGCCATCATCTCCGTGACGAGGTAGTTCCCCTTCGGGTAGTAGATCGAAAGCTCCTTCTCCTTGTCGCCCATGGCGTTGTTGCGGATGTTGACGAGGCCGATGAGACCGCCGATGTGGTCGGCGTGTCCGTGGGACAGGAAGACGCGGCGGATGGCGAACGCCTTGTTGCCGAGGACGGAGCTCGCGCCCTCCCCGGCATCGAACAGGAGTCGGTCCGGGCTGTAGTACAGCCAGGTCGAGTACAGAGCCTTCGAGTAGAGAAGCACGTGCATCCGCGGTTCCTCCCCCCGGCCGCAGGGCGGGATGGCGTCCCCCGCGGCGCGGCGGTCATTATACCGTCCGCCCGCGCCCCGACCCACATGGGAACGCGAAACCGCGACGTGTGTTGTCGAAAACCCTTGTGTGTTCTAGAATCGCCCCGGACACGGAGGGCCCAGGGATGTTGGACATTCGGGAGATTCGAGAGAAACCGCGCGAGCTGGAAGAGCGGCTGAGAACGCGGGATGCGTCGATCGATCTCGGCCCGATCCTCCGGCTCGACGAGGATCGGCGGCGTCTGATCGGCGAAGTGGAGGAGCTGAAGGCCGAGCGAAACCGGGGTTCGCAAGAAGTGGCGCGCCGGAAGAAGTCGGCGGAGAACGCCGAGGACCTCCTGGCGCGGCTGTCGCAGGTCTCGGCTCGGATCACCGAGCTGGACGGCGACCTGCGGCGAGTCGACGAGGAGATCGAGGCGATCGTGCAGCGGCTGCCGAACGTCCCGCATGCGTCGGTCCCCGTCGGCGCGAAGGACGCGAAGGTCATCCTGCGAACGGTCGGCGACGCCCCGCGGTCCGGATCCGCCGTGCGCCACCATCTCGACATCGCCGAAGAGAAGGGGCTCCTCGACTTCAAGCGCGCGGCGGCGATCGCCGGGGCTCGGTTCCCCATGTACGTCGGCGCGGCGGCGCTCCTCGAAGTCGCGCTGATCCAATTCATGCTCACGCACCACGCACGCCGCGGCTACACCCCCGTGTTGCCCCCGTTCGTGGCGAACGAGGAGAGCTTCTTCGTCTCCTCGCAGCTACCGAAGTTCGCTGATGAGATCTACCACATCGAGAAGGACGCGCTGTACCTCAACCCGACCGCAGAGAGCCTCCTTGTGAATCTGCACCGCGGCGAGACGCTGGCCGCGACCGAGCTTCCGAAGAAGTACGTCGCGTACACCCCGTGCTTCCGCCGCGAAGCCGGGAGCTACGGGGAAGAGGAGCGCGGTCTGATCCGCGTCCACCAGTTCAACAAGGTCGAGCTGTTCAAGTTTACGACGCCCGAGAGCTCGTACGACGAGCTCGAGCTGTTGATCGCCGACGCCGAGTCGGTGTTGCAGGCGCTCGAGATCCACTACCGCGTCGCGCTGCTGCCGACCGAGGACATGGCGCAACAGGCGTCGAAGACCGTCGATCTCGAGGTGTACCTGCCGGGGCAGGGGCGGTACTACGAGGTGTCGTCGTGCTCGAACTGCGAGGCCTTCCAGGCGCGGCGGGGAAACATCCGCTACCGCCCGAGCGCGGCGGAGAAGCCGACGTTCGTCCACACGCTGAACGGGTCCGGGTTGGCGACGTCGCGGTTGATGGCCGCGATCCTCGAGAACAACCAAACGGCCGACGGGCGGATTCTCATCCCTAGGGTCCTACAAGCGGCCGTAGGAACGGACGCTCTATGAGTGACGCCTTCGTCGTCGCGAGCCAGCTGACGAAGGTCTTCCGCACGCGCCGTGGTGAGGTCCGTGCCGCGGACGACGTCTCGTTCTCCTGTTCCGCCGGCGAGGTGTTCGGGCTCCTCGGCCCGAACGGGGCTGGGAAGACGACGATTCTGCGGATGCTGGCGACGATCCTCACCCCGACGTCAGGAACGGCCACCATCGCGGGGTTCGACACGCGGAGCGCCCCCGACCGCGTACGCGAGAAGATCGGGTTCCTCGCCACGGAAACGGGGTTGTACGACCGTTTCTCCGCGCGCGAGACGCTTCGCTTCTTCGGCAGCATCAGCGGCCTTTCGGAGGGCGAGATCGCGACGCGAACGAAGGAGATCTTCTCGACGCTGGCGATGGAGTCGCTCGCCGACCGGCGCGTGGGCACGTTCTCGACGGGGGAGAAGCAGAAGCTGTCGCTCGCCCGGAGCATCCTTCACGACCCCCCGGTGCTGATCCTCGATGAACCGACGTTCGGACTCGACGTCATGGCGGCGAGGACCGTCGTCGAGACGATCAAGCTGTTCCGCGAGCAGGGACGAACGATTCTCGTCTCGACGCACATCATGCGAGAGGCGGAGAAGCTGTGCGACCGCATCGCCATCCTCTACCGCGGCCGACTCCACGCCCTCGGCACGCAGGCCGAGCTGGCGGCCCAGTACGGGAGCCACGACCTCGAGGACGTGTTCTTCACCGCCGTCGAACGGGACGCCACCGCGTAGGGGTTCCCTTCGGTGCGCGAATGGGTTATTCTGAACCGGCAAAACGAACAGCCTAAGGAGGCAAAGATGGGCAGGAAGGTCGCATTGGTGGTCGCCGTGGTTGCGATCGCCATCCTGTCGGCCGGTCTGGCGGGGGGGCAGGTCGGCGGAGGGTTCCTCTGGTGGGGGACCCATGAGCCAATCTACATCTACGGCGACGCGGACTTCACGTTCGCGAACGGCGTGTTCTCGGGAACCGGGACGGAGCAGGATCCCTACGTCATCGAGGGATGGCGGATCGAAGCGCCGAACGCGGACTACGGAATCTACATCGACCACACGACGCGCTTCTTCATCATCCGGGATTGCGTCGTCGAGCGAGCCCGCATCGCCGGCGTCTACCTGAACTCCGTGCGCAATGGGGTCATCGAGACGTCCCAGATCTCGTCCTCGGACACGGCCATCGGCTTCCTGAACTCGAAGGACAACGAGATTCGCGGGTGCGTGATCGCAGACTGCCGCTACGGCATCGTCATGGCGGCGGACTCCCGCGACAACGTGATCGCAGGGAACAGCTTCTTCGACAATGGGATCTCCGGCTATGACCCCGAGCGATGGAATGCCTGGTACGACGCGCAGGGCGGCAACTACTGGAGCGACTACAGGGGCGCCGACAAGGACCAGGACGGGTTCGGCGATGAGCCGCACTACCCCCTGTGGGACTCGCGCCCGCTGATGACGCCGCCGACCGAGCGGACCGAGGTCGCCACCGCGGGACCCAGCTACGCCGGCAACCTCGTCGCTCCGGACGGATCGCTCGTCGTGACGTCGCAGACGCCGATCACGCTCCAGGCGAAGGATCCCGGCAGCGGCCTCGCCGAGATCCGGTACTCGATCGACGGCGGAGAGTGGAAGACGTACTCGGGACCGATCTTCCTGACCGGCGACGACGGCCCCCGCAAGGTGGCCTATTACGGGATCGACCACCTCGGGAACGAGGAGCCGAAGAAGGTGGCGCCGTTCCTGCTCGACAACCATGCGCCGAAGACGACGCTCGACATCGGGGAGCCACAGCACAAGGACGCCCGAGGAACGTGGGTCACATCGGCGACGCTTCTGACGCTCCGGCGGACCCAGGAATCGGGGTACGGCCGAACACAGACGTTGTACCGCATCGACGGAGGGAACTGGCGGACGTACTCCCTGCCGTTCCGGCTCGAGCTGGCCGACGGCCCGCACGAGATCAGCTTCTACAGCCGCAACGCCTCGGGGGTCTCCGAGTCGATCCAGACCGTGATCCTCTACAAGGACGATGCGCCTCCGACGTCGCACGGCGCCCAGGCGTCCCCGTCTTCGTCCGTCGGGGTGACGGTGGGGACGACGACTCCGACCACGCCGCCGAAGATCGTCGCGGTGGTAACGCCGGCCGCGCCGGCCGCGCCGGTCGCTCCGGCGGCAGTCCCCGCGCCGACGGTGGCTCCCGTCGTCGTGGCGGTTCAGACCGCGTCCGTGGAGACGCCGACCGAGACGCAGACGCCGTCGGAGCACCAGTTCTGAGCGCGGCTGGGGCATGCTGAGGAACGTCCGCCTGCTCTTCGCGAAGGAGATGCTGGGTGCGGTGCGCGACCGCCGCACCCTCTTCCTTACCGTCTTCTTTCCCCTCGTCTTCTACCCGATGGTGATGTCCGTGATGTCTCGGTTCACCGAGACCGAGCGGGTGCGGATCGAGGCGATGGTCCCGACCGTCCTCGTGGTCGACGAGTCGGGGGACCGCGTTTTCTCCGAGCGCCTTGCGGGCGCGACCGACTTCTACATCGCGGCGTCCGACGACGTCGAGACGGGGCTCACCGCCCTCAAGGACGACGGCGGCCAGGTGCTGTTGGCGGCGACGAAGCCAAGCGGAGGGGAGGGACTCGGGCTGTCGATCACCCTCTACTACGACCAGTCGAACCAGATGTCGGTTCTCGCGGCCGGCAAGGTCCGCCAGTTCCTCGAGGGGTATCTCGAGCACGTCGTCCGCGACAAGCTCGAAGCCCTCGGGATGAGCTACGATGAGCTATCGCCGCCCCTCTCCGTGCAGGCCGTGGACGTCGCGACCGGGGAGTCCGTCGGTCGTCTCCTATTGAGCCGCCTCCTTCCCTACTTCATGGTGCTGGCCATCCTCGCCGGCGCGATGGGGCTCGGCGCCGAGATCACGGCCGGCGAGAAGGAGCGAAGCACCATCGCCACCCTCCTCGTCAGCCAGCTGTCGCGGACGGAGATCGTGCTCGGCAAGTTCCTGACGGTCCTTTCGATCTCCCTCGTGTCGTCGTTTCTGTCGGCAATCGGCCTTCTCGTCGGGATCCGCTACTTCGGCGGCGGGCTGACGGCGGGGATGTCGTCGGGGGCGGTGATCCACCTCGACGCGGCCGCGTTTGGTTGGATGCTCGTGGTTCTCGTGCCGCTCGCCGTCATCCTGGCGGCGCTCGTGATCATCATCGGGAGCTACGCGCGGAGCCAGAAAGAGGCGAGCACGTACCTCCTGCCGATCTACATGGTCATCGTCCTCGTCGGCATGGTGTCGATGACCGGAGGCGCGTCGTTCCGCGGCGCCGAGTTCCTCATTCCGGTGG
>JAQTVA010000009.1 GCA_028707055.1 Candidatus Bipolaricaulis sp.
ACCGTGACGCTCACTCCGCTGGTGACGAACCAGCCCCCGACAGCGTCGTTCTCCTTCTCTCCAGCATCCGTCGCCGCAGGACAGACCGTGGTGTTCGACGCCACGGCGTCCTTCGACCCGGACGGAGCGATTGCGTCGTATGCGTGGACCTTCGGCGACGGAGCGACCGCGACCGGCAGCTCGCCGTCCCACGCGTACACGGACGCGGGGAGTTTCACCGTGACGCTCACGGTCAGGGATGACGGAGGTCTCTCGCGATCCACGTCGAAGACCTTGGCGGTGACGGACGATCCAGCGTGGGTCGTGCTCCTGCTCCCAGCGGCTCTCGCCGCGGACTGGACCGACCACGCGCTGGCCCTCGACGGAGACCCAAAGACAGGAGCCATCGGCCCGGCCACCCGCAGTCAGTGGACGTCGTATCTCTTCTTCGACGCTCCCGGAGGCGGGATCCAGTGCGACGGCCTCCGCTTCCGATCCACGTTCGCCCCTCCCTCGGTCATCTCGGCGCCGGGAGGAAGGGGAGGCGAACCGTACGTGCTCAAGCTGTCGTGGCAGGTCTCCGTCCGCACGGAGACCGGTTGGAAGCTCGTCTACGAAGGCGCACTCGCCCAGGGGGAGTGGGCGGACGTTCGCTTCGACACGGTGGCGGTCACAGAGATCCGCTTCCGGGCGCGCGGCGATCTGCGCAACACGCTGGATCCGAAACTCCTGGAAGTTCATCTGCACGACGCGTCGCTGTAACGCGGCTGACGGAGGCGGCGAGGAGGCGCCAAGCCCCCTCGCCGCCTTCTTGCTCTCTCGGCAGAAACGAGTTGACGCGCGCGCGCGCGCCGTGCAAGGATGTGCATGTCGCGGCCGGTAGTGCGGCCGTACTCTCTGGAGAAGGGGGCGGGAGATGCGCGGAGTCGTCGTCGCAACTCTCTTGATCCTCGGCTTCTCGAGCGCCGTGGCGCAGGCGCCTTCTCCGTGGCTCCGAGCCCCGTACCTCGGCGCCGTTGGAGACGGCGTCATCGCGATCTCCTGGATGACGGCTCGTCCCGTCAGCATCGACGTCTGCTACGCGCTCGCCTCGACGCACGACGCGACGGGGAGCTGGGACGAGACGCTGACGTTCGAGCAGCATCAGGGTCAGGGCGAAGTCTGGCTCCGCGGACTCACCGCAGGAGCCACGTACCACTATCAACTCGTCGCCTATGAGGGCACGGCACGCTATCCAGCCGACATCGGCTCCTTCGCGGTTCCGCCCTCCGAGGCGTCGCCGTTTGCGTTCCTGGCCTACGGTGAGACGCGCCTCCTTTCCGACCGGCACAGGTTGGTGGCGGACACCATGGCGGAGAACGAGCCCGGCGCCGCGTTCGCCGTCCACGTCGGAGGGCTCGTCGAGGCTCCCGACGAGGCGCAGTATGCGAACCTGTTCTGGGCCATCGCGTCCCTCGCCCGCTCTTGCCCTTACTTCCCCGTCCGCGACCACGATCGCTTCGTGGGAGGACGGTACTACGACGTGTTCGCCCTCCCCGTCGGCGGCGGCGACGCGGCGGAGCAGTGGTGGTCGCTCGACTACGGGTGCGTCCACGTGATCGGTCTCGACTCGACCCTGACCGGGTCGGGCTCCGAAGCGGCGATGGCGGAGCAAGTCGCGTGGTTGCGCCACGACCTCGGTCGTCCCGACCTTGCGGGGCGCTTTGTTCTTGTGTTCTCGAGCCATCCGCTGTACAGCGCTGAAGCCGGCGCTGTCGCGCAGGCGCTGCGCGACGCCTGGGAACAGCTCTTCCGCGAGTCCGGGGTCGATGTCGTCATCTCGGGCGGTGCCGGAGGCTACGAACACATCTATCACGGCGGGATTCACCACTTGGTCACGGCAGGCGGCGGTGCCCCGTTCCCTGAGGATCCCTCCCCCTCTGCCGCGGGAACCGTCTTTCGACGGCCGGGCGTTCTCCACTACCTGCGACTGACGGTGGTCGAGCGCTCCCTTCGCGTCGAAGCGATCCCCGTGGCGTGGGGAGTGGAGAATGAGATCGTGGTGGCGCCCGATGGGCGACCGATGGATAGCTTCACCTTGCTGGGCTACTGAGAAGGAGAGTCCGGGAAACCACGCTGTCGCATTGGCTGGTCGGGACGCCGGGATTTGAACCCGGGACCTCTTGCACCCCAAGCAAGCACGCTACCAGGCTGCGCCACGTCCCGTTCCGATCTATGGTATCCCGCGCATTCGGCCGTGACAAACGGCTGCCCTTGACTCGCGGGATCCCGATCGAGTCAGTCTCAATCGTCGCTCTCGCGGCGCTCATGCCCAAACAGGCCGCGGATCGACATTCCCTCGGCGTACTGCTCGGTCAGGCGATCCGCATCCGCCGGGCTCAGCCCGGCCCGTCGCAGCCCGCGGTAGAATGACCGCACCGCCCTGCGGCCCCTGCACGCCGTCCCGATCGCCACGGCCCCCAGCGACCCGATGAGACGCACGACGGAGCCGGCGGCGCACGCCCCCGAGATCACGCGACTCAACGCTCCTCCTCCCGTTCCTCCCGCTCTCTTCGCACCATGCCGCCGAGGTCGAATCCCTTCCCTCGGACGACGTCTCGGAGGTTGATCATGTACCCGCGCGCCATGTCCATGGCATCCTCTCGCGGGATCCCGGCATCGACCAGCTTCTTGTAGAACGTGGCCACCGCCCCGGCCATCCCTTCCGCCGCCTCGACCGAGTACAGCACATCCCGCAGCCCGCGCAGCAACCCGGGCACCTTCTCCGACACGACGCCGAGGACTTCCCTCAGATCGTCCACACTCCCCACGAGATCGTCGTCCCTGCTCATCGCGATCCTCCTCTTCGTCTCTCAAACAGCTTGATGTTCTGTCCCAGCACCTGGAGATCCCCGCGCATCGGGACCCCTCCACGGACGACCGACGCTCCGAGCCGGAAGCCGAGAAGGAAGGATCCGACGTCGATCCGTGCGATCGATCGGCCGCCCGTGCGCTCGCGAATCCGAACCCACGTCTTCTCGGAGAGTCGAGGGAGGCCGTCGAGCGCGTTGCGGACCTCCGTGCGCATCCGTAAGGCGGCGGCGACTTCTCGCACGCATGCCTCGCACGCCGCAACGTGACCCGCCACGGCGCGCGCCTCCTCCGCATCGAGACTTCCCTCGACGTACCAGGGAATCAGCTCGCGCACGTCTTCGCACCTCATCATGTGAGCGCCTCCGCCAGTTTCCGCTTCGCGTGGAACATCCTCGACTTCACCGTCCCCTCGGGGATCGCGAGCGCCGCCGCGATCTCCTTGTACGAGAGCCCCTCGTAGAACGTGAGGAACACAACCTCGCGCTGATCCTCGGGGAGCGAAGACAGCGCCGACAGCACGTGTTCCCGCCGCTCCACCGCCGGGGCCGGATCGGGGAGGGTCAGCGGGACATCCGGAACCCGCTCCCCGCGGATCTCGCGCCGCAGCAAGTCGAGCGCCCGATGGCGGGCGATTCCGAACACCCAGGTCGACACCTTCGACCGCCCCCCGAAACGACCCGCTCCGTTCCACACAGCGACCATCGTCTCCTGAACCACGTCCTCTGCGAGGTGGCGCCTGTGAAGGAGCGTATACGCATACCGCAGGACCCTCTCCGCGAAGCGATCGTAGAAGACGCGAAGGGAGTCCTCGTCGCCGCGCGCGACGCGCGCGAGGAGCCGACGGTCTTCCAGCTCCGCCGCTCCCGCATCGCTCTCCGCCCACCCCGCCACGCTCTCGCCTCTCCTTGCCACGTCGGCCGTCTCCCCGACCGACCTCTTGGGTTCCACTCGTCAGTCGGCGAATGCCGGCGACAGGTTCAATGATCGACGAGGGGAGCCCGAACGTGAACCTTCGCCGTATCAGAAGAGACTGGAGGCATCGCAGCGGCGCGTCTACGGTTCGAGCCGCTCGACCGCCCCGGTGTCCAGGTCGTAGTACGCCCCGACCACCGTCAGTGTCTCCGCGTCCATTCTCCCGCGGAGAACAGGCGATCGCGCGGCGAGGCCGGCCACCAGCCGACGGACATGCTCTCGCGCCGCGTTCGCGACCGGATCGCCGGGCAGCGCGACCGTGGCTTCGATCGCGGGTTGGAGGGAGGCAAGGATGCCTCCCATATGCGTCGCGGCGTTCCCGCCTCGAACCGCGGCGCCGACGGCGCCGCAGCGGCTGTGCCCCAGGATGACGATCACCGGCACGTCGAGGTGGTCGACCGCATACTCCAGGCTGCCCAAGGCATCGCCGTCGATGACGTTCCCCGCGAGCCGCACAACGAAGAGGTCGCCAAGGCCCTGGTCGAACAAGAGCTCGGGAGGAACGCGAGAGTCCGAGCACGCCACGACGGCCGCCCGCGGAGACTGCTCGCCGGCGATCGATGTTCGTCGACGGCTGTCGCGGCGCGGCCCCTCAGCCTCGCCCCGCTGAAACCTGCGGTTCCCCGCCCACAGCTCCGCAAGGACTTCGTCAGCCTTCCACGGCGCGCTCATGACGTCCTCTCCGACTCGGCGCGCTCGGCCGGCCTCACAGCCACGGGACCACGTCCTGTTCTCCCAGTCGGGCCGGATGCCCCGAGTAACGGATCAGGCCGTCGCGATCGATGAGGACGGTGTGCGGGATTCCCCACACGTTGTACAGCCCCTTCACCGCGCGCGCCGCCTCCAGGGATCCGTAGAGAACGGACCCCAAAGGGAACCCGTGCTCGGCCATGTACGTCTGAGCGCGGTCGGGCACGCCGTCGAGGTCGATCACCAGGAGGACCAGGCCTTCGTCGGCGTGGCGCGCCGCCAGCGCCTGAACCTCGGGGAACGTCGTCACGCACGGCGCGCACCAGCTCGCCCAGAAGTCGATCAGCACCACGCGGCCCCGCAACTCCGCCAGGGAGACGACGGTTCCATCGAGGGCCGCCAGCTCGAACTGCGGCGCGGGCCCGGTCGCGGCGCCGCCTCTCGGCAGCGACATCGCCATGCCCCAGGCCACGACAAGCGCCATCGCAAGGAGAATCCAGAATGTCCTCATCGATCCCTCAGAAAGAAGCGCCGACCACGGCGCAACGTCCCGATCGGCAGATCCAGAGTGGGCGCCGCAGCTCAAGTCGGGGCGCCACTTCGTCTATCGCGCTTGCGATGCCACGCGATCCGCGGACGGCGCCGTCGGATGAGCGGACATCTGCTCCGTGACATAGGCCTGAACGGCCCGGTTCAGTTCCTCGACCAGCGACCGATCGTTGGCTGCCGCGATCAGCGCCAGGGTCTCCAGCATCGACGCGTCAATGACCTCATCGTGGCCCGCCCGCATCCCGACCCTCCTCGTAGGACACCTCTTAAC
The DNA here is from genome assembly GCA_028707055.1 of Candidatus Bipolaricaulis sp. Lineage (GTDB taxonomy): Bacteria > Bipolaricaulota > Bipolaricaulia > UBA7950 > UBA9294 > JAPLGD01. Next base: position 5,315 of record JAQTVA010000009.1, read on the forward strand.
TGATAGCCGACGGCCGTCCTCCTCGTCAAGTGGGAGCATGGCAGGTTCGCCCTCGCGGCCACCGGTCAGCTAAGCCGCAATCGCCTGCCGGTTGAACCGCCGAGAGCGTCGAGTGGCAGAGGCCGGCGACCGTTCTCTACGAAACTCCAAAACCAAGTCGGACGTTCGTCACCTGGACGCCTGTCTTCGCGCGCGGGTAGTCGCATGTTGGCTCCGCAGCCCGGACCTGTGTCGCCGACCTTGGCCGGCCCAAGCCCGGTATACTTCGCTCAAAGGAGCCACGTCGAACGGTCATGCCCAATCCCGCCGCATCTCTAGCGAGATCCGTCAGCGAGGGGTATCGCAACCTGGTCGCGTTCGAAGCCTCCGAGACCGTCCACGCGGGTCCGATCGAGGCCGCCGCCCGCGTCCGCTTTCGCCGGCCCGAGCGGCTTGTCGTCGAGTACTCGACCTACCGCAACCCCATCGCTCTCGCCGACGAGCTTCTCGGCGGGGGCGTCGAGTTCGCGGAAGACGATCTGACCTCGATGACGCTCACCTACGACGGCGTGCACACCTGGCACGTCAGCGCTCGCTCCGACTTCCTACTGAAGAGGGTCGGGCGCACGCTGTACGAGCCCCTACCGGGATACGACACGCTGGCCGAGCTCGGATTCCTCGCCGATCTGGCGCACGACTTCCTCATCCGGGATGACGGCACGACGGACGAACTTGGGCGCCCTGCCCGGGTGCTTGGGCTGAAACCGAAGCGCGCGAGACGGAGCTGTCTCCTGAAGTCGATCTCGTATCCGTTCGAGCGCGCGATCGTCGATGTCGACGCGGAGTCGCTGTTTCCGCTCCGGATCCGCTTTCGGCCGTCGGGCTCGTCCCCGCTCGTTTCGCTCCTCGGCCCCGAGGAGTGGGTCACGATCCGATACACGAACGTTCGCCTCGGAACGCCGGACGAGGCGGCCTTCGTCCCCTCGGCGGCCGAGGACTCCCGGGTGTTCGTGGAGTCGTTCGTGTCGCCCCCGCGCCTCGCAGAGGCCCTGCCCGTCCACGTTTCGCTCGATGCCCTCTCAAGCCGCGGGTTCGCTCCGCTCGACCCGTGCGCGGTCGTGACCGACGGAGAGGGAAAGCGCGGCTACGCCACTGTGTGGTTCGCGCGCCGAGCCGGCGAGGCGACGACGAACGATGCTCTTCTCACACTGCGGATCGGGAACTACCTGTCCCGTCATATGGCCCGCCGGCGAGCCACCATCGCCGAGCGCGGAGAGGACGTGGCGCTTGCCGCCCACTCGGCCCGCTACCTCGACCGCAGCGTCCTCTGGGGCGACGAACACGCCGCGCCTCCTCCAGCCCCGTTCGTGGTGGATCTCTCGTGGGATGACGCGGGCGTCTTCACGATCCTGACGGCCGACGGGCTCGCAAAGCCGGAGTTGATGGAGCTCGCCTCGAAGCTCGAGGAATCCCGCTAGTGTCGCGTCCCGTTCGTGGCTGTGCGGAGCAGCCTGAAGCGGACCCGCCACTGGGGGGAGCTTGTTGACCTCGTCGTGCGTTCGGCGACTTCGAGGACGCGGCACTAGCTCGCCAACGTGTCGTCTCGCGAGGGCGCGCTGCGCAGACGGATCGCCATTCGTTCGATGTCGTCCATCAACCGAGCGATCCGCTTCGCCTGCCGGTCGGACGTCGCCGCCAGATCCTGTTGGCTGCACAAGAGGCTCACGCAAAGCGAGATCAACTGAACGCCTGCAAGGTCCTCTTTGGAGAAGACCCGCGAGCAGGGGTACGTACAGACGAGTGCGCCGGTTCGATCGGCTCCGATGCGGAGCGGCACAGCGACCGCGCTCGCCGAAACCCTCCGGTCGCGCTCACCCCGGGCGGCGCGAATTCGCCCATCGGATCGGAGGGCGAACACCGGGGAGTCGTGAAGGGCAAAGGCCCACTCGCATCGTCCTTCGGCAAGCAACCGCTCGAGTTCCTCGCCTTCCCACGATCCGAAGGCGCCCATGGGATGCCCGGCGTCGGCGAGCGCATCCCAACGCACGAGGGAGACGCCGCTGCTCCCGAAGATCGCCGCAATCCGCCGACTCAGCTCGTTCCAGTCCTCGGCGCTGCGAATGGCTTCGACGAAACCGCGAATTGCATCCACCGGCCCGGCCCAGGTATTCGCCGCACTCCGGGCGGCGTCGCGGTCCAACGCCGAGGAGGGCATCGACCCAGCTCGGGTCAGCCGGGCGAGGAGCCGCATCCAAGGGCGTTCACTCCGTTTCATCCTCAGCACAGTCTCCCTCAGCCGGCACCATCAGGTGGCTGCGTTGTCATGGATTCATCGGAGTATAGCTTCCATTCGATGAGGGCGCAATAGAACCCAGCATTCCGCATGGCCAACGCGCTTCCACTCCTTGACAACCCACGGCGGCCGGTCCACCCTCTTCTCGACATGACCTCCACGCGCGGCCCACGCGACGAGCTCGAGCGGCTTCGCAGCGAACTCGCTCGACACAACTACCTGTACCACGTCTTGGATCGTCCGGAGATCGAAGACGCGGAGTACGACGCCCTGTTCCGCCGTCTGGTGGCGCTCGAAGCGGAGCACCCAGAGTGGGTCACGCCCGACTCGCCGACGCAGCGCGTCGGTGCACCGCCGGCCGACGCCCTCGTCCCGGCTTCCCACGCCCTCCCGATGCTGAGTCTTGACAACGCGTTCAGCGAGGAGGAGTTGCGGGCCTTCGACGAGCGCGTGCGGGGACTCGTGCGGGACGATGCCGTTCGCTACGTCGCCGAGCCCAAGCTTGACGGTCTCTCGGTCGAACTGGTCTACGAGAACGGACGCTTCGTTCTCGGCTCCACGCGCGGCGACGGTTTCACGGGGGAGAACGTGACCGCGAACCTCCGCACCGTCCGCGCGATCCCGTTGCGACTCCGCTCCGACAGCGCTCCCCCGCCCGCCCGGCTCGAGGTCCGCGGCGAGGTCTACATCGAGAAGGTCGCCCTCCAACAGCTCAACCGGCGACGAGAAGGCGAAGGCCTCGCGCCGTATGCGAATCCGCGAAACCTCGCCGCGGGGTCGCTGCGCCAGCTCGACTCCCGCGTCACGGCCGATCGCCCCCTCCGCATGTACTGCTACGACATCGGCCGCGTCGAGGGGCTGCACCTCGAGTCGCAGCTCGAGCTGCTCACCGTCTTGCCGACCTTCGGGCTCCCCGTGAACCCTCTGTACGCGCTCTGCGAGACGTTTGACGAGGTCGTCGCGTTCTACCGCAAAGTCCAGAGTCTCCGGGAGTCCCTGCCGTACGAGACGGACGGGATCGTCGTCAAGATCGACCGCTTCGACCTTCGCCGTGAGGCTGGATCCGTGAGTCGCAGCCCGCGTTGGGCGATCGCCGGGAAGTTCCCCGCCGAACAGGGCGTTACGCGCCTTCTCGACATTCAGGTGAGCGTCGGACGGACGGGCGCCCTTACGCCGGTCGCGGTGCTCGAGCCGGTGCGCGTCCGTGGCGTCGAGATCACGAGCGCCACGTTGCACAACGAGGATGAGATTCGGGACCTGGGCCTCCGAATCGGCGATCGGGTCATCGTGCAGCGCGCGGGAGACGTGATCCCCCAGATCGTTGGGCCGATTCCGGAAGAGCGCACCGGCGCCGAGCGCGCGTTCGTCATGCCGTCGATGTGCCCGGTCTGTGCCTCTCCGGTGGTGCGTCTGGAAGGCGAAGCGGCCCGCCGATGCCTGAACACGGCGTGCCCCGCGCGCATCCGGCAGTCGATCCTCCACTTCGTCTCCCGCGGCGCCCTCGACGTCGACCGCCTGGGTCCGAAGCTCGTCGACCAGCTCGTCGGCTGCGGCGCCGTCACGCGTCCGGGCGACGTCTTCCGTCTCGACCGCGAGACCCTCCTCGGCCTCGACCGCATGGGACCGACCTCAGCGGATGCCTTGCTCGCCGCGCTGGATGCCGCGAAAAGCGTGTCTCTACCTCGCCTCCTCTACGCGTTGGGGATCCCCGAGGTCGGCTCGCACACCGCCGAGATCCTCGCGAAGCGGTACGGAACGCTCGAGCGCGTCATCCAGGCCGCCGAGAGCGATCTCCTGGAGGTTCCGGACGTGGGACCCGCGACGGCGGAGGCCATCGTCGACTTCTTCGCGAACGAGGAGAATCGCCGGACGATCGCCCAACTCCTCGAGGTCGGGGTGCGGGTCGAGGCATCGTCCGCGGCTTCGCCAACGACGGGGGCGCTCACCGGCAAGCGGTTCGTCTTCACCGGGACGCTCGCGTCGTTGACGCGCGAGGAGGCCGGACGCCGAGCCACAGTCAAGGGCGCGTCGGTCTCCGATTCGGTCAGCTCAAAGACGGACTACGTCGTGGCCGGCGCCGGCCCGGGATCCAAAGCGGAGAAGGCGAGGGAGCTCGGAATCCCCGTTCTCTCCGAGCAGGAGTTCCTTGCGCTCGTCTCCTCCGATGGCTGACGCGACGCTGCTCGACCTGTCCCCGGATGCCCTGGAGGCCCGCCTCGCCGCTCTCGGCCACCCCGCGTACCGAGCCCGGCAGATCGCAGTCGCCGTCTTCCGCCAGCTCGTTTCGTCGTACGACGAGATCACGACGCTCCCGGCGGAGTTGCGTCACGAGCTGGCCGCCCGCCTCCCGTTCACGCCGTGCGAACCGATGGACTCCGTCCAGACCGCCGACGGGGCGACCCGGAAGACGCTCTACCGCCTCCAGGATGGCGAGACGATCGAGACGGTCGTCATGGAGTACCCGGACCGTTTCACCGTCTGCGTGTCCTCCCAGGTCGGGTGCGCCGTCGCCTGCCCATTCTGCGCCTCCGGGCGAGGCGGATGGGTACGAGACCTCACGCCGGGCGAGATCGTCAGCCAGGTTCTCCACGCCGCCCGCGCGGCCGCCGCGGTCGGGCGCCGCCTGACCAACGTCGTCTACATGGGAATGGGCGAACCCCTGGCCAACTACGAGTCCGTTCTCGCGTCGCTCCGCATCGAGAACGACCCCCGAGCGCTCGGGCTCGGAGCGCGGTCCTTCACCCTGTCCACGGCCGGAGACGCTCCGGGAATCCTCCGATTGGCCGCCGAGCCGCTCCAGGTCAACCTTGCGGTGTCGTTGCACGCCGGAGACGATGCGCTGCGAAGCGCCCTCATTCCGCTCAACCGCCGCTACCCTCTCGACGAGCTGCTCCGCGCCTGCCACTCCTACGTTGAGATCACCCATCGGCGAGTCACGTTCGAGATCGCACTCATCGACGGCATGAACGACGACCGCCGCTGCGCCGCGGCGGTCGCGGCACGGCTGCGCGGCCTGCTCTGCCACGTCAATCTGATCCCCTGGAATCCGATCCCGCAGTTGGAGTGGCGGAGGAGCCGCGCTGCGGCGGTCGAGGCGTACGAAAAGACCCTGTCGGACGCCGGCATCCCGACGACCGTGCGCGACAGCCGAGGAGTCGAGATCGAGGCGGGCTGCGGGCAGCTGCGCGCGCGCCCCGCTACTCGTTGAGCAAGCCCTTGTACATCTCGAGCGCCCGCTCGCCCCAGCGTTCGCTGACCCGGTTCATTCCTTCCTGGACCAGCTGCCGAGCGCGTTCGCGGCTGACTTTCATGATCCGTCCGACATCGGCGAAGTTGTACGGACACCCGTCCTCGATCCCGTAGTGCAGGCGAATCGCGAGCGCCTGTCTCGCCGGAAGGCCGGCGAGGACCCCGTCCAACTCGTCGCGGAAGAGGAGTCGGAGCGCCTCCTGTTCCAGGGAGAGTCCGGTTTCGTCGGCGATGCGCTCCTCGAGAGGTTCGTCGCTCTCGCCCGACGAGACGACGCGATCGAGGGAGACGATCTCGCTCACCTGCGCTTCGACTTGCCGCAGCCGATCGACCGACAGACCGAGGACCTCGCTGACCTCTGCGTCGCCGATCACTTCCTGCTCCGCCATCGAGCGGATCTGTGCCATCCGCCGCACCGCGCGGAAGAGGTAGTCGGGGATGCGAATCATCCGCGTGTACTCGCCGATCGCCGCGAGCATGGCGCGACGAATCCACCATGCCGCGTACGTGCCGAGACGGTACCCGCGCTCGGGTTCGTAACGATCGACAGCCTCGATGAGCCCGATGTTTCCTTCCTGGATGAGGTCGATGAGGGGCACTCCCGTCTCGACGTACTCCTGGGCGATCTTAGCGACCAGGCGCAGGTTCGAGACGATCAGCCGGTCGCGGGCGCCCGCGACCCCTGCGGCCATCTCGTGCGCGACCTTCTGCTCCTCCTCGCGGGATAGGACGGGGAACTTCGCGATGTCGCGGAAGTAGAGCGTCAACGCGGACGGGGAAGAGGGTTCCCGCTCCGCTCTCGATTCGAGGTCGTCCTTCTCGTCGTTCATACGTTCCCAAGCACTCTACGCCACGCCGTCGGGTTCGTCCATGGAGGACGACTCCCCGTCGGGGAACTCGCTGGACGTAATGCGCATTACGTCGAGTGCGGCGACTGCGGCCGGGACACCGAGGAGTGCCGACAAACTGGGATTCGTCCGCCCGTCGTCGCCGGAAACGAGCTCTTTCACGTAGAGTCCGCCGTCGGTGACGAGTTCGATCTCCGCTTCGCGCGGAGCGGTCACCCGACCCTGAACCTCGTGGACCCGTCGGCGCCGCACCAGGTCGGCGCGCCGGTGAGCCACCCGCTGGGGCGTTCGCTGCTCGATCTCGCCGACGAGGGCCGTGAGGGCCCGTTGGAGGGAGGCTTCGTCCACTTCGGCCGAGAGCGCGACCCGCGCCCGATAGCGTTTCGTCGCCCGCGTCTCCTTCACCTGCGCGACCGCATCTCGCCCCACCCATCGCAACTCGGCCACCTCGACCCGCCCGGCTGCCTCGCTCGCCAGCTCGCCCGCCAAGGCCTTCAGGTCCAGGCTGCGGACGCGCGGAGACACGATCTCGAGGACGAACGGACGCCCCGTCCCGAGCATCCGAGCGTCGATGTCCTCCCGTCCCGCTCCGTGCAGGTGGGCTCCCGCAGCGCGCGCCGCCGCCACGAACGGTCGCGCGACGATCTCCTCGACGGACTCCGGATACTGCTTTCCGGATCCCCCGCACGCCGGACACCCCCGCCCGCGGCAGCGACGGCACGGCCAGTGGGTCTGCGGAATCCCCCGCACGAGCTTCCGGTACCGGCCGTAGAGGAAGAGGGACGCCAGGCGCACGGTGACGTCGTCCTTCACCAGGTCGACGGTGAACGACACGTCGGGGTCCTGGAAGTCAACCGTCCCTCGGCCGACGAGGGCCTCGAACGCCTTCCCCACCGACCGATTGAACGCATGCCGCAGGGGCTCGGCAGCCTCCGACGCGAAACGTTCGTGGAAGTACGCCTCCACCTCCCTCAGACGGGGCGTCGGACGCATCCCGAACAGGTAGGTGCCGAACTCCACATCGGCGACCCGCGCGACGGCGCGGCGTGCCCACTCCTCGACCTCGCCGAACAGCCCGCCGCAGACCCAGCAGGCCGTTCCCGTCGCGGGGGGGGCCGCCTCCGCCAGCGCCGCGCGAACCGCACGCCCTCGCTCGGGGTTCGACATCCCCCGTCCGAGTTGGCCGAACGCTCCGCCCAGGCAGGCATCGCAGATCGGTCCGGCGTCGACGACGGCCTGCGCCTGCGGGGTCAAACTCCGTGCGTCGAACGAGCCTCGGCTCATCGAGCCATCCCAAACTCACGGTAGAGGATCATGGTCCGATCTTCGCGGATGAACCCGGCCGATGCCAGATCCGAAGCGACCGGCGTCTCGGTGACTGGATGGCCCTCCCATGTTTCGACCCGCACCGCGGCGCGCTGCCCGGCGTGACGAACGAGGCGCGCGAGCAGGCGGAACGCCGCCCGCCGCTCCGATACCCCGACGTCGGCAAGTGGAATCAGGCGCGCGCCATGGGCTTCCACGGCGAGAATCGGCGCGCCGCCGCGCACGACGAGGTAGTTTCCGAGGAGTCGGCGCACGACGTACCGCTCCCCGCTCGGCCGCGTCACGGGGAGCACCTCGCCGTACACATTCGCCGGGTCGGCGGTCGCCAGAAGGACGGGTGCATCCGCGTGCGACTCGCCGGACAGCTCCGCGCCGACGCCCGGAGCCGCGAACTGCGGCCCGGAGAGCCCGGCGACGAACATCCCTCGGTCCACCTCGCCACGCCACTCCATCCGCGAGAGGAGGCCGTAGACCTCCGCCCATCGGAGCCCCGCGGGATCTCGTCCCAGCGTCTCGCGGCAGAGGACTCGCGCCCGCGCGAGGCAGAGGCGCACAAGCCGCGCCAGATCATCCTCCGCGCTGCGCGTCGATCGCCCAGCGACGAGCGACCATCGTCCCACGGCCGCAGGACGTCCGGCGCTCCGTGCGGGCGCCGACGCAGGGCGAGGACGCGGACGGATCGCCGCGGCCAGCGAGTCGTTCGTTACGCGGCCCAGCCAGGTCAGCTCCCAGAGGGCCTCGTCCACTCTCCACGAGGCTTCGCCGACCGCCGCGGAGATCGTCGGCAAGTACGCTGCGCCGTGCGTACGCAGCACCCCGGCTACGCGGTCGGCCAAGTCCGACGGAAGGGAATCCGACGGCGCGGGCAGGACAAGCGCCGCAAGCTCCGGTTCGGAGAACGCCACCTTCCGGACCCCGCCGTCGCGGACGCCACGCCATTCCATCCGCCCGCAGCGGACCAAACCCTCGATGTCGGACGCGCGGTAGTCGGCGATCCGCGCCCGCAGCACCTCGTGCCAGAGCGGCATTGGAAGCGCCCACCCGGCAAGCTGCCCGAGGACGTCTCGCAGCCCCTCCGGCCCCGACACCGGATCGGTCACGTGGTGGTGGCGCAGCACCGCGGCCGCCAGCCGATCGGCGGAAGCGACAGCCGCCTGCCTCCGCCTCCCCGCGAGGGTGAGTCGCCTCATCCCGAGCAGGACGTCGCGATCGACGAGCGCCGCGGGCATCCCCGGAAGGTCGGCGATGACGATCGACCCCGACGTCAGGGCAGCCGCGATCGCTTTCTCCGCTCCCGGGACGCAGCCCACCACGTCCTCCTCCGTCCGTCCGGCGTGGCCCGCGATGTATCGCTCGACACGGGCCATGAGCGATGCGGCATCGTCGCTCGCGTAGAGGGGGACGTCCTCCGCAGCAATGAGTCGCGCCGTCCCCGGCCCGGGAAGGTCGACGATCCGTCCGCCCTCGCGCAGGCTCCGAAGCGCGTCCCTCGCCCCCGGCTCGCAACGCTCCCGGAGCTCCTCCTCCGTCAGGTCGCCGAGGCGACGCAGGAGCTCGACGGCCTCGACGCCGTCCCTTGCTCGATGGAACGGCGACAGTCCCTGCAGTCGCTCCTCCATCGTCCGCACCGCGTCCGCGCTGACGAGCGGTTCGCCCGACCCGGGCGCCGCCAGCAGCTCCGAGACGGCGTCGCGGTCGACGGCCCGGAGAGATCGATGCACCGGCTCGTCGGCCTCATACAGGTACTTCCCCACGAAGTCGAAGAGGAGGGACGCCGCGAACGGCGTCGGGACCGGGCCGCGCCGGACGGCGAACTCGGCTTCTCCCGCGCGGACCCGGCTCAGGAAGCCGCCGATCGCCCCGAGTGGCAGGTCGTCTTCGACGATCTCGCGCTGCGTCTCCGCCACGAGAGGGAATCGCGGGTGCCTGCTCGCATACTCGAGGAGGTCGTGTGACCGCAGCCGCTGTAGCCAGAGGGGAATCCGCTTCCCCGGCCGCGAGCGCGGCAAGAGCATGGCCCGCGCTGCGTTGCGCCGGAACCGCAGGGCGAAATACGGCGTGCTCTCCGTCTCCTCGATGATCGCCGGAACGGGATCCTCGTCCGATAGAGCCGCGAGCGCAGTCAGGATCGCGTCGACGCCGAGCGCGCCGGGACGCACAAGGATTCCGGCATTGGAGAACACCGCCTCCGGCGGCTCCTGCCCCATGCCGCGCAGGCTTCGACGCAGGAGGAACCACAGCGCCAGGTGGAAGCTGCGCCCGAACGTCGAAAGGATCGCGATCCGCGGGTCTCCCACTTCGTTCGGAAAGACATCCACGAGGACGGTTCGCTCGCTCGGCAGGCGACCCGCCTCGAGTTGATCGCGCACGTACCGAGCCAGGTTCTCGGCCGCCGCCGCGTCGAGCGCGCACTCCTCTTGAAGCCACGTGTCGAGGTCTCCCGAGGTCGCGCGCGCCTCGCACTCCCGAGTGAAGACGCCGAGCCGCTCTCCAAACTCCACATCGTGCCCCAGACCCTCGCCCTTCCAGAACGGCATCTGCGCCTCGCCGCCGTCCGACGGACGAACGACGACCCGGTCGTGCCGGATCTCGAGGATCGTCCACCGCCCGGTCCCCAGAACGACGCTGTCGCCGACGCGACGCTCGAACACGAACTCCTCATCGAGCTCGCCGAGCCGCGCTCCGTCCTCGAGAACCATCGGGTACTGGGCGGCATCGGGGATCGTCCCTCCGGAGAAGATCGCGGCGTGGCGCGCCCCAGGGAGCGCCCGCAGGGTGTTCGTCGCCCGCTCCCACGCCACGCGAGCACGGAGTCCGGGGAAGAGCGGCGAGCTGTACCGACCGGACACCATCTCCAGAACGGCGTCATAGCTCGTGCGGGGCAACTCGCGGTACGGTTCGGCGCGCCGGATCCGCGCGAACAGGGCGCCCGCGTCCCAGTCGTCCATCGACACCATCGCGACGACCTGCTGCGCGAGCACATCGAGCGGGTTCTTCGGGATGCGGACCTCCGAGATCTCGCCCCGCCGCATGGCCCTCGCCATCGCCGCCATCCGCCACAGGTCCTCGCGGGTCTTCGGCAGCATCCGGCCCACGCTGGTCTCCCGATACACGTGACCCGCGCGCCCGACCCTCTGCAACGCGCTCGCTACGGACGGCGGCGTCTCAACCTGGCACACAAGGTCGATCGCCCCCATGTCGATCCCCAGTTCGAGGGAACTGGTGGCGACCAAGGCCGGCAACCGCCCCGCCTTGAGCTCCCGCTCGATCTCCTGCCGATAGGGCTTGGAAACGCTCCCGTGATGGGCGCGGACAGCGTCGTGGCCGATCCGCCGGTTCATCTCCGCGGCGATCCGCTCGACCGAGCGGCGGTTGTTGGCGAACACAAGCGTGGAGGCATGCTCGTCGACCCAGTCCACCAGCCGGTCGTAGATCGCTGGCCAGATCGTGGGTTGTTCCCCGTCGGTCGCCGGCAGTCGGGTCATGTCCGCGACGGGGCCCACCACGGCGAGGTCCAGGTTCTTCCTCATCCCCGCGTCCACGACCGCCACGGGCCGCGGCGCCCCATCGGCCTCTCGGCCACCGAGGAAGCCGGCGATCCGGTCGAGGGGCCTCTGCGTCGCCGACAGCCCGATACGCACGGGCACCGCGGCAGCGGCGGCCTCGACGCGTTCGAGGAGCAGGGTCAGGAAGCTGCCGCGCTTTGTAGAGCACATCGCGTGGATCTCGTCCACGATGACGTACCGCACGGTCCGCAGGATCTCCCGCGCTCGCACGGAGGTCAGCAGCAAGTGGAGCGACTCGGGCGTCGTGATCAGGACGTCGGGGGGACGACGGACCATTCGCTGTCGCTCGGACGCCGGAGTGTCGCCGGTGCGAATCGCCACGCGAACGTCGCCGACCGCCGCCCCCATCTCCTTCCCGCGCGCACGGATCTCGCGGAGCGGTGCCTCGAGGTTGCGCTCGATGTCCGCGGCCAGGGCCCGTAGGGGAGAAACGTATAGGGTGTGGATCCCGAGGCGCGGCGTCCGCGGAGTTGCATCGCGAGCGACGAGCTCACTCAAGGCGTACAGGAAGGCGGCCAGCGTTTTCCCGGACCCCGTCGGCGCGAGGATCAGTGTGTGCTCCCCGGCAGCAATCCGCGGCCATCCCAGGCGCTGCGCCGGGGTCGGCTCCGCGAAGTTGTCGGCGAACCATCGCGCCACGACGGGATGGAACGGAGTCAGGACGCTCATCATCACCTCCAATTCTGTTCGGCCTTCCGGAAACGTCAACTCGACCCGGGTGCATGGATTGCCCTTGTTTTCCCTTATGATGCGTTGTATAGTGGAACCACTACCCGAAACGGCAAACCCGCCGAAAGACGGGGACGCAAAGCTACGGGCCTAAAGGGAACATCCCATGGCCGCCGGGCTGCCGAAGGAGTTGAGGTTGTTGGTTCATGCATTCGGGCCAACCAGGCCCTTGTTTAGTTATTCCTTCGCGCACAGCTTGCTTTCCTCGCGTATGCGGCCGCCGTTCTCGGCAGAGCTTCGAACTACGAGAGCTCGTGGGCCTTCTCCGGGAGGCTTCACACGAGTCGAGGGGCACCACTAGCCTCCTTCCGCAGACCGAGGCCGCGGCCGGACACCGCGGCCTCGCGTTCTTCCCCCGCACAAGACCGTTGCCTACGCCGGCCGATCCCGGATAGCATCGATCCCTGCTCCGGGGAGCCTGGTGGAAACGAACATGGTCAGAGTATCGGGAGATGCTTCCGCGTGGCCCTTCTATTTGTCGCTTGTCGTCTTCGTTTTGACGTACGTCGGCGTCTTCTTCCAGCGGGTGAACAGCACCATCGTCGCCATGGCGGGGGCCGTCGCCATGATCTGCCTCGGCGCCTGGGCGTCGTTCTACGACATGGGGCAGGTCGTGGCCTCGATCGACGTCGACACCCTCTGCCTTCTCTTCGGCATGATGATCGTTGTCGCCCTGTTCGGCCAGACCGGCTTCTTCCAGTACATCGCCATCCGCGCGGCGAAGCTCGCGCGGGGGAAGCCGTGGCTTCTCCTCATCTACCTCGGCGTCCTCACCTGCGTGGTGTCGATGGTCCTCGACAACGTCACCACCATCCTGATCCTCGCCCCGGTCACGGTCTCCCTCGCCGACGTCCTCGGGATTACGCCGGTCCCGTTTCTCCTCGGCGAAGCGATCCTATCGAACATCGGCGGCGTGGCCACCCTGATCGGCGATCCCCCCAACATCCTCATCGGCTCCGCGGCCGGGTTCAGCTTCATGGACTTCATCACGCACCTCCTCCCGATCGTCATCATCGTCTCGGCGTGCACGCTAGGGATGTTGCTCCTCCTCTTCCGGCGCGATCTCGGCCGCTCGACCACGCACATCGAGAGCCTCCGCAAGATGGATGCGCGGCGCGCCATCGTCGAGCCGAAGGTGATGCGGCGAATGCTGGTTGTGCTCGGCGCCACCGTTCTCCTCTTCTTCATCCACGAGCCGTTGCGCCTCCATCCCGGGATCGTCGCGCTCCTCGGGGCGTCGGCGGGACTCCTGTGGATCCGTCCTGACTTCGATACGATCCTGCGAGAGGTGCACTGGGACGTCCTGCTGTTCTTCCTCGCGCTGTTCGTGATCGTCGGAGGGGTCGAGGCCGGCGGCGTGACCGGAGTCCTCGGAACGGGAATCGCCGCGCTCGCGGGCCGCGGCATGGCCCTGGCGATCGTTGCCGTGCTCTGGGGAAGCGCCCTGGCTTCGGGCGTCCTGAGCAACGTGCCGCTCACGATCGCGATGATCCCCGTTCTGAAGGGAGCCGCCTTGGAGGGGATCGCCGTCGCGCCGTTGTGGTGGGCCCTCGCCCTCGGCGCGGGCTTCGGGGCGAATCTGACCCCGATGGCCTCCGCGGCGAGCCTGGTCGTGATCTCCTTATCCAAGCCGAGCGGCGTCCCGTTGACGCTCCGACACTGGCTTCGCTCCGGAACTCCCGTGACGTTCGTGAGCGCCCTCATCGGCACGGCCGCCCTCCTTCTCGCGTACCATTTCGGCCTGCTGTAAGCTGTTCGACGTGTCCACGACGTGTCGCATCCCGTCTTGTGTTCAGTTGCTCGACCTCGATCAGTTCGGCGAGCCGCGCTCCGGCGCGGCGTACCTCGTCCGCGGCGAACGAACCGCCCTGGTCGACACCGGCACGGCCCGCAGCGTCCCTCGGCTCATCGATGCGCTTCGCGGCGTCTCCGTCGACTCGATCCTGCTGACCCACCTGCACCTCGATCACGCCGGGGGCGCCGGGGTTATCGCCATCGCTCATCCCGAGGCCACGATCGTGGCTCATCCGAGAGCCCTCGCTCACCTCGTCGATCCGACCCGGCTGGAGGAGAGTGCTCGCGCGGCGAACCACGCGCTCTTTCCGCTGTACGGACGCCCGACGCCGATCCCCGAAGCGCGTCTTCGCCCCGCCGCCGACGGAGAGGTACTCGACCTCGGGCGCGGCGTCCGCCTCGAGGCCATCTACTCCCCTGGACACGCCCCCCACCATGTGTGCTGGTTCGAGCAGGAAGAGCGAGTGTTGTTCGCCGGCGACGCGGTCGGCCACCACGACGTTCCCGTCGACCTGCCGCTGACGGTTCCGCCCCGCTTCGACCTCGAGAAGGCCCTCGCCACCCTCTCCCGATTGCGCAGCCTGCGCCCGCAGAGGATCGCCTACGCGCACTTCGGCGTGGCCGACCGGGCCGAAGCTCGGCTCGCAACGTACGCGCGAGACGTCGCCGCATGGCTCGATCGGATCGCAAGCCTGCGAGCGCGGCTCAGCGAGGACGAGATCCTTCTTGAGATCCTCGGAGAGCCGAAGTACGCCTCGCTTTCCGCCGCAAATCGAGGGACCGCCCGCCTCTGCGTCACAGGAGCGCTCGCCTCGCTTCCCAAGGATGTCCGATGATCGTCGCCGTCGCTCTCCCCATCCCCGTGGACACCGCGTTCGACTTCGCGCTCGCCGACGGCCGCCCCCCAGAGGCCGTCGTCGGCCGACGCGTGCGCGTTCGCTTCTCGGGCACCGACCTGTGGGGCATCGCCATCGCCGCCCGTCCGGAAGACGCCGCGGCCTCCCTCGAGCCGGTCCTCGAGGTCGCGCCGCCGCCCGCCTACCCGCCCGACCTTCTCGAATTCTGCGCCGCGGTGTGCCGCGACGTCTGTGCTCCTCTCGGCCTTCTCCTCAACCGCACCCTGCCCCGCGCGACCCGCCGCTCACCGGCGCCCCGCAGGATCGCGCTCGCCGCGCCGCTGTCCGACGTTCTCGCGTACGCCGAGCGCATGCAGCGTCGCGCTCCCCGCCAAGTTGCGGCGCTTCGCTCGCTGCTTGCCGCCACCGGCGCCGTCGCCGAGACCGACCTCGCCCTCCCGCGCCGCTCCGTCGACCGTCTGATCGAGACCGGGTGGGTCGCTGCGGCCGACTCCGCCCCCGTCGCCCGCTCCGAGGCTCCGTGGCCGGAGGAGTGGCCCCGCCGCGGGCGCGCTCTTCTCACCGCGGAAGATCGCATGGCGGAGTACGGCCGTCTGCTGGACGCCGTCGCCGCCGACGGCCGACAGGCCTTGATCCTCGCGCCCGAGATCCTCCTCGCCCATCGCCTCTACCGCAGGCTCGCCCACGGCCGCTCGGAGGGCGCGCTGTATCACAGCGGGCTGTCCGACGGCGCCCGCGGGGCGGTCTGGGAGCGCGCTGCCGCCGGCTCGCTCCCTTGGGTCATCGGAACGCGGTCCGCGGTGTTCCTCCCGTTTCGCGACCTCGCGCTCATCGTGGTCGATGAAGAGCAGGATTCGTCTCACAAGCAGGCCGACAGGCTCCCCTACTTCCACGCACGGCGCGCCGCCGAGCTGCGGATGCAGAACGGCCTCCTGGTCCTCGGCAGCGCGGCGCCGTCCGCGGAGACGGCCCACGCCGTCCGGCGAGGAGAGGTCGTGCGCGCGCCGACGCGGGAGACGACGCGCGCCCGCTCGTGGGAGTTCGTTCCGCCCGAGTCGCCGGGCCGTCCCCTCACCGAGGACCTCGTCTCTCGCATCGGCCGGGTCCTCGAGGCGGGCCGGCGCGTCGTGATCGGGGTTCCTCGTCGCGGCTACTTCCCCGCCGTCCTCTGCCGTGCGTGCCGACGGCCGATCCGTTGCGACGTGTGCGGTACGAACCTCTCTGTCGGGGAGCGCGGGCGCGGCGCCGCGTGTCCCGTCTGCGGCCGCGCTCCCGCCGTCGCGCGCTGCGGTCACTGCGCGTCCACCGACGTAGCATTCGTCGGCTACGGAACGCTTCGGATCGAGGACGAACTGCGGGCTCACGCTCCGAAGGCGTCCATCCTCCGCGTCGACGCCGATGCGGTGGAGACCGGGAGTCCCACCGACGCGTTTCTCGAGCGGCTCGAGGAAACCGCCGACATCGTTCTGGGAACGGCGATGCTCGCCAAGGGTCCGTCGCTCGCGCGCGTTGGTCTCGTCATCGTCCTCGACGTCGATCGACGTCTCGCCGTCCCCGACTTCCGCGCGCGAGAGCGGACGCTGCAGTACCTGACCTCGATCGCCGCCCTTGGAGGAGAGGCCCCCGTCGTCGTCGTCACGCAGTCGCCGGATCGTTCGGTCTTCCGCTTCGTCCAGTCGGGCGACTACGAGGGGTTTCTCGACTCCGAGCTTGCCGACCGCGAGGCGTTCTCCTACCCACCCTACGGACACCTCGCCCGCGTCGTCCTCACAAGGAACGATCGCGGGCGGCGCGAAGCGGACGGAATCCGGCTGCGCCAGGAGGTGGCCGAAGCCTCGGTCTCCGTCCTCGGTCCGGCGCGGGACGCGAAGGATGCTCGGCGCGCCGTCTTTCTTCTCAAGGCGGAACGACGCGAGTTCCTCCTGGCGGCATGCGGTCGCCTTCGCGCGTCGGGGCTTCCCGTCCAAGTCGACGTCGACCCCGACCGCCCCTAGCCGACGTGGATCTCGATGATGTCGCCGTCCTTCAGCCGATGGTCGGAAGGGACTTGCTGGCCGTCGAACCGCCCGGAGCCCCACACGCGCACGTACTTCAACCGCTCGGCGAACTCCCTGTGCACGGTCCGCACCGCGTCGAGCACGGTGGAGCCTGCGGGAAGCGTGTATGGCTCTTCGAGATCGGCCTTCCTCCCCGGAAGCTTCGTGTAGACGCGAAGAACCCGCAGCGCATCGAACAGCATCCGGCGGAAGTCGCCGAGCCCGGCTCCGGAGACGACCGACGTGGCGACCCCGGGGAACGGAAGCTCGGTGAGGAGTTCGGCCGCGCCGGGGACCACATCGCCCTTGGTGAGGGCGATCCGTGTCGGAAGGATGCGCACGCGCTCTTCGCCGACGGCCGCCTCCGTCGCGAGCTCGAGGTGCCGCTCCGACAGCATCCGCCGCAGGTCGCCGAGGGACTCGTCGATCAGGTCCATCTCATCGAGCGCGAGGACGAGAACGGCGACATCGGCCGCGCGAATCAGGTTGTAGACCCACGCTTCGGTGTACTCCTCCGACAAGGGCGGCAGGTCGACCAACTGAATCTTGACGTCCTCGAACGCCATCATGCCGGGGACCGGCGCCAGCGTCGAGAACGGATACTCGGCAACTTCGGGCTTAGCGTTCGTCAGCGCAGCGACGAGGCTCGACTTCCCGCTGTTGGGCGGGCCGACCAGCACCGCTTGCCCCGCGCCCTCTTTGGGGATGTGGTCGTACCCCGAGCTGTGCCCCTTCTTCGCACGGAGGTCGGCGTCGCGAAAGCGGGCGATCTTCTTCTTGATGTCGGCCCGCATCTTCTCGGTCCCCTTGTGTTTGGGGATCGTGGACTGCATGTCCTCAAGCGCCGACAGCTTCTCCTCCGTCGTGCTGGCCTTGAAGAAGCGCTCCCGCGCCTTGATGAACTCGGGGGTCAGATTCGCCGGCATCGTCCGTGTCTCCTTCGGTCTAGGGTAAGCGCGGGGATGCCGTGCTTCAACGGCCCGGCTACTCGTTGTGGGGGATCGTGATCGTGCTTCCGCCGATGAACTCGCGCACCACCGCGTCGCCCGGGATCAGCGACAGGTCGCCGGCCTGCGTGAGACTCAACCCGTGGATCGAGTCGAGCAGGTGGGTCACGCGGCGGTGGCGGATCTGCGCGTCGAGGAACGACGGGTATGCCTTCAGATCGCCGACGGTCGGCCAGATCCCCCGCTCGCCGATGAAGAACGGCTTCAGCGCCGGGAGATCGAACGGCATCCCGCCGTTCAGCACGCAGTCGCCCATCCCCTTGAGCGGGATGATCGAGAACAGCTCCCCCGCGCGAACGTAGTGCCAGTGAAGGAGCGTCGCCAGCGGCGCGTGATTCCGGTGGTTCACGTCCCGCAGCATCCTCCGGAGAAGCCGCACGTCTTCGAACCGCGCCAGTCGTCGGTCGCTACGGTCGCCGTGGTACAAGGGCATCATGGGGTTCGGCTCATAGAGCGGGTTCATCGCCTCGATGTACACTCGGAAGATCACCTTCGGGTCGATGCCCGCGGTGATCGGCGGGTAGAAACCGTGGAGGCAGTCGAGGAGCAGGATCTGATCCGGCTCACGACGCAACGGCTTCAGGCCCGCACGCCGGCCCTCCTTGAAGCTGTACATCGGCTTGTCGATCGTCTTCCCCTCGAGCAGCGCCCGCAGGTGCTCGTTCATCAGCTGGATGTCGAGCGCCTCCGGGGTCTCGAAGTTCCGATCGTCGATCCAGTCGGTCGGGTGCTCGATCAAGGACCAGAAGTAGTCATCGAGGTTCAGCATCAGGAACCGCAGTCCCGCCCGCTTGAGCCGTTCGGTGAGCTTCACGGTCGTCGTGGTCTTCCCCGACGACGAGGGCCCGCTGATCCAAATCATCTTGAGGTCGTCTCCACCCTCGATTCGGGCGACCACCTTCTTCGCCGCAGCGTCCAGC
>JAQTVA010000114.1 GCA_028707055.1 Candidatus Bipolaricaulis sp.
ACACAGTGGATCGTGGACCCCAGTCGCGGGGGAACCTGGCGCGAATCCTGACGGCCGTGTGCGCGGATCCTGAGCACACGGTCCTCCTCACGGGAAACCACGAGGCTTGGGGGATCGCGCAGTTCTCGCCCGCAGACTTCTGGGAGGGGCTGTCGCCCGCGGAGAAGGACGAGGCCGCACGACTGCTCTGCCTCCTTCCGTGGGCAGCGTGGCATCCCGCGGGGGTGCTTGCCCTTCACGGAGCTCTGCCCGACGTCCCTCGCCTCGAGGAGATCGACGGCATTCTCCCCGGGTCTGCGGCATGGCGGGACATCACGTGGGGCGATTGGCGGGGCACGGTGTCGTCCCTTCCACGACCGGAGGACACGGGCCGTCCAGCCTACGGCCCGGACACGTTCGACCTTCGATCGCGCCGCCTTGGGGTGAGCGTTCTTGTGCGGTCGCACCAACCGGACGCTCCGACGTACCTCTTCGATGACCGATGCCTGACCGTCTTCACTTCTCATGCCTACGGGGACGGGCGCCGGTGCGTCGCTGTGCTTCCCCGCGGCGTACCGGCGCGGACGGCGCGGGATCTCATCCTTGCCGAGGTTTGACCTTGTTGCGCCAGACGCGACTCGATACTGTGAAACACAGTGGACGGGCCGGGGCACCCGGTCAACGTAAGGAGGAGATGCGATGTTTGATCCACGCGTAGCCAAGCTGGCCGAGGTGTTGGTCCAGTACTCGGTCGGTGTTCGTCCCGACGACACGGTGTTCATCCAGGGAGGATCCGCAGCGATGCCCCTGATGAAGGCGGTCGTCGTCGAGGTTCTCCGATCGGGCGGACACCCCTACACGAGGATGACCATCCCCGACCTGGATGAGCTGGTCTACCGACACGCCTCGGACGCCCAACTGCGCCACGTGCCGGAACCGACCCGCGTCATCTACGAGACGTACGACGCCATGATCACGTTCTGGAGTTCCGAGAACACCAAGTCTCTGACGAATGTCGCCCCGGAGAAACTCGTCCTGTCGAACCAGGCGACGAAGGACATCTTCCGCACATTCATGCAGCGGGTCGCGACACAGGACCTCCGCTGGGTCGGCACGCTGTACCCGACGGCCGCCTATGCCCAGGATGCCGAGATGGGTCTCCACGAGTACGAGGACTTCGTCTACGGGGCGTGCCTGCCGGATCCGGAGGATCCCGTGGCCGTGTGGAGAGAGGTCTCGGTTCGGCAGCAGAGACTCGTGGACTGGCTTGCCGGGAGACGCGCGCTCCGCGTCGAGGGGCACGACGTCGATCTACGGATGAGCATCGCTGGACGCACGTTCAAGAACTGCGACGGCAAGAGCAACATGCCGGACGGCGAGATCTTCACCGGCCCCGTGGAAGACAGCGTCGAGGGAGAGGTCAGGTTCTCCTACCCGACCGTGTATCAGGGACGGAAGCTCGCCGGTGTCCGCCTCGAGTTCGAGAAGGGCAAGGTCGTCCGCGCGAACGCAGACACGGGAGAGGACTTCCTGCTGCAAACCCTCGACATCGATGAAGGAGCCCGTTACGTCGGCGAGTTCGCCGTGGGCACGAATCGGGGCATCACTCGAGCCACCGGCAACACGCTGTTCGACGAGAAGATCAACGGGAGCTTCCACATGGCGCTGGGCGCGGGGATGCCCGAGACGGGAAGCCGAAACGAGTCGGCGATCCACTGGGACATGGTCTGTGACCTGATGAGCGGGGGTAGGATCTACGTGGACGACAAACTCATCTACGAGAGCGGCCGGTTCTTGATCGAAGAATAGGGCGGTCATGGATCGCGACGTCCTCTCGACCATCGAGCGTCTGACGCCGAATGCTCAGCTGATCGCCGACCGCCGGGATTTCCACCGGTACGCGGAGTCCGGGTGGACCGAGTTTCGTACGTCGTCCCTGATCGCCCGGCGCCTCAAGGATCTCGGGTACGAGGTCCTTGTGGGGAGGGCGGTCTGCGACGCCGCGGCCCGAATGGGGGTCCCATCGGATCCGGATCTCGAAGCCCACCGACTCCGAGCCCTGGCCCAGGGGGGTGACCCGGAATTCGTCGAAGCCGCTCGCGACGGGTTCACCGGAGTCATTGCCTCCTTCGCTCGGGGAACCGGACCCTCGGTGGCCCTCCGGTTCGACATCGACGCCCTCGACCTCGTGGAGAGCGAGGCACCGACGCACCGCCCGGTTCGGGAAGGGTTCGCGTCACGGAATGTCGGAGCTTGCCACGCGTGCGGACACGACGGCCATGCCGCCGTGGGGCTCGGGGTCGCCGACATCTTGGCGACGCTTCGCGGAGACCTGCGAGGATCCATCAAGTTGATCTTTCAACCCGCGGAGGAGGGAGTCCGCGGGGCCCGTTCGATCGTGGAGGCCGGTCACCTCGACAACGTCGACGTCCTCCTCGGGCATCACCTCGTCTCCGGATGGCGATTGGGCGAGATCGCTGCGGGGATGAACGGATACGCGGCCACCCGCAAGTTCGATGTCACGATCGAAGGCGAGGCGGCTCACGCCGGCGGGTCTCCCGAGAAGGGGAAGAACGCCCTCCTCGCGGCGGCCACGGCGGCGATCGGTCTTCACGCGCTGCCTCGCCACCGCTCCGGGTTCACCCGGGTCAACGTGGGGCGCCTTGAGGCCGGGACAGGGCGGAACATCATCCCGGATTGTGCCACGCTCGTTGCCGAGGTACGCGGCGGCACTTCAGCCCTTTGTGATGCGATGTACGAGGGCGCGATGCGCGTCGTCGAGTCCGCGGCGGTCATGTACGGCTGCCGTGCCTCCGTTCGCCCGATGGGCCAGGCGGGAACCGCCGTCTGCGATGGCGCGTTGGTGGACCGGGTACAGCCGGTCGCCGCTCACTGGGGAAGCGGCGTCTTCCACGACGTCGAGAAGACGGGCGGAAGCGAGGACTTCACCGAGATGATGCGGCGGGTTCAGTCCCATGGAGGCGTAGCGACGAACATCGGGGTCGGCGCCGATTTGTCCGGCGTGTCCCGCACGGCCGAGGACCGATCTCCGGTTCTCGGCGCCCACACCGCGACGTTCGACTTCGACGAGCAGGCGCTTGCGCTGGCCGTTCGCCTCCTCGCCGCTCTGACGCTGGATCTCACGGCGTCTCCGATCGTCCGCGTGTCGGCGGACAGACCCTAACGTGCAGGGACTTCCGCAGGAGAAAGTCCCTCCGGTGGGCTCGCCCGCGCGGGTAGGTCCGCCACAGGGCAAGCCATCGCCCTTGACTCTCCCCCGCTGCAGTCGCTATCCTGCGTGCCTCTATCCTAGAGTGGCTCTTGACTTCGCGGAGCCGCGGCGGCCGTATGCTCCGCAGGGTGAGAAGAGAGGAGGTGGAGAGCGGCTCCCGGGAAGACGAGCCCCGGGAGGATGAATCGGCCCGTTTCCCGACGGGCGCGCGTCCGCCGAGGAGGCGAAGGCCGCTCGCGGACGACTGGCATGAGCGGCCAAGGTCGGGGAAGATCGGCTCCCGGCGGGCTGGGTCCTTCACCATCGGGAAGGACGGGTACGTGGAGGGAATATGAGCAAAATCGTGTGCCCTGTGTGTGACGCGACGTTCGAGGTGGACAAGGAAGAGCTGTGCTTGTTCAACCGCCTGCGGTGCGAGGAGTGCGAGGCCCTGCTCGAGGTCATCGACGAGGATCCCGTTCGCCTGGAATGGATCGAGGAAGATGACGATCTCGACGACGAGGAGGATCTCGACGAGGAGGAAGAAGAGGACGACTACATCTGACCGCGTCCGGACCGAGCAGCGCGGAGGACGCTCCGGCGTGCCCATGCCGCGGCGCAAGGCCTGAGCGTCGTCCATGCCGCGCGGTTCACAGGGGTTGCGCCAAAGAGAAGGGTGGAAGCTTCTTGGCCCGAGCTTCCACCCCTTTCTGTCCGCAGCCTATAGCCAGCGCCGTCGGTGGAAGTAAGAGAGCATTCCCAGGGCCATCACGGCCATGATGCCCAGAACCGCGAAGTAGCCATACCGCCATCCGAGCTCGGGCATCCACCGGAAGTTCATTCCATACACCCCAGCCACAAACGAGAGCGGCATGAAGAGGGTGGCGATGATCGTCAACACTTTCATGACCTCGTTCATCCGGTTGCTCAAACTGGACAGGTATACGTCCATCACGCTGTTCAGCATCTCGCGGAATGTCTCCACCGTGTCGATGATCTGGATGGCGTGGTCGTAGGCGTCTCGGACGTACGGCTGCGTCTCCGGAGCGAGAAGCGGAGACTCTCCCCGTGCGAGGCCACTCAGCACCTCGCGCAGTGGCCAGATGGACTTGCGCATGTACAGAAGCTCTCGCTGCAGAAGCCGAATCTCATCGACATCCGATTGGGACGGCGATCGCGTCACCCGCTCGTAGACTTCCTCGACCCAATCTCCCATGTGCTCGAGGACGACGAAGTAGTTGTCGACGATCGCGTCGATCAGAGAGTAGAAGAGGTAATCCGCGCCGGCGCGACGGACTCGGCCTCGGCCTTTCCGGATGCGCTCTCGAATCGGATCGAATACGTCTCCCGGCGCCTCCTGGAAAGAGATGAGCCACGACGCCCCCAGCACAAGGCTGACCTGCTCGTCCTCGATCTCACGACGCTTCTCGTGATACTGGAGCATGCGCAGAGAAACGAACAGGAGCGAGCCGTAGTCCTCCAGCTTCGGTCGCTGCAGGGTATGCATGATGTCTTCAAGAAGCAGCGGATGGATCTCGGCCATCTTACCGATCTGCTCGACGACCGACGCGTCATGCACGCCGTCGACGTTGAGCCAGGCAACCCCGTCCGCTCGCTCCGCGGGCAAGGCGCAGTTAAGCTCGGGGTGCGTCTCCTCGACCGTCGCCTCGTCGAAGCGGAAGAGCGTGAGGCCGGGCACCCCCGGCCGGTCGTCGCCGACATGGACCAGCGCCCCAGGGGCTTGCCCCGCCGTTCGCCGCGTCAGCCTCACGAACCTCGCCATTCGGTCACCGCAGGCAACAATATACAGACCCCAAGGGCGGGGCAACCCCACGGCTTGTGAGCGGCTTCCCTGGGGCGCTATCCTCTCACGCTCCGCCGCGCGGAGCACGGGAGGATCGATGGACAAAGCGGCTCTGCGGCCGGTGGTCTTCGAGATCCTGCGCCGGACCCCCCAGACGCACCTTCATGCAATCGAGAATGAGATCCGTCAGCGGGTGAACGCGTACGAGCGTTCCGACGCTCTGCTCGTACACGAGACCGTGTGGGATCTCCTCGTTCAAGGGGTTCTGGCTCCCG
Source organism: Candidatus Bipolaricaulis sp. (assembly GCA_028707055.1). Taxonomy (GTDB): domain Bacteria; phylum Bipolaricaulota; class Bipolaricaulia; order UBA7950; family UBA9294; genus JAPLGD01. The sequence continues at coordinate 5,270 of JAQTVA010000114.1, forward strand.
GCAAGAACTCCCTCAACCTGCACCTACCGTTTGTCCATGTCACCGAGTACGGCGCTCAATGCCTCGAAGACGGGACGATCCTCGCGCACGACCCCGACGCGTACGTCGCGCGCACCATCGAGCAATCCAGCGGCCGCGCATCCGCCCTTGTCACCGAGAGCG
>JAQTVA010000115.1 GCA_028707055.1 Candidatus Bipolaricaulis sp.
TCGCCCGCTCGGTAGCGCCGGATCGCTTCCTCAATGCTTAGAAACATGCGCGATCATCCTCTCCACGTACTTCGCCAGGATGTCAAACTCCAGGTTCACCGAGTCCCCCGCGCGTCGCTCGTGAAAGGCCGTCGCTTCATACGTCTCCGGGATCAGGGCGCAGTGGAACGAGTCGCCGGTCACAGCGAACGGCGTGAGGCTGACACCGTCTACCGCGACGGACCCCTTCTCCGCCACGTACCTCGCGAACTTGGGCGGGAAGGAGACGATGAGGCTCCATCCTTCCTTCTCGCGGAACAGACCGCTCACCTTTCCCACCGCGTCGACGTGGCCGAGGACCCAGTGACCGTCGAGGGCCCGGTTCACCGAGACCGCCAGCTCCAGGTTTGCCGCCGATCCGACGCGCATCGAGCCGAGGGTCGTTCGCGCCGCAGTCTCGGACGAGATGTCGGCCGCGAACGAATCGCGTTGCACCGACCGGGCGGTCAGACAGACGCCGTCCACGGCGATGCTTCCGCCGACGGCCAGTGAACCTTCGAGCGAGACCGGGAGACTCACCTCGAAGGAACCCGGACCCGCTCGGAGGACCACTCCGATCGCTTGCACAATCCCCGTGAACATAGGCGGGATCGAGTGTAGTGCATCCGAATGCCCTGTTCAACGGAGTTGCACGGTTCCGGAGACCCGGATACCCTACCCTTAGGAGGTCACTGTGCGAAACCGCTCCGTCGTCTCGGGGTTCATCGTTCTTTTGTTGCTGCTCTTGTCCATGGCTGCGTTCGCCGCAAAGCCGGAGATTACCTACGAGATCCTCGATCGAGAGGGCTACCGCGAGGTCGAGGTCAAGACGCCGCTCGCCGACTACATCCTGTCGGAGCAGGGCGGGGTGATGAAGTCCTCCCTCCTCACGTTCATCCCGTACGGATCGAAGGCCGCGGAGCTCGTCCCCGGTGCGACGTCGAACCTCAAGACCCTGGCACGGCAATACACCGCCGACGCCATCTTCCCGTTCTCCCTTTCCGCCGGAGGCGCCGGCGAAGGCCCCTACACCCTCGTCGGTCCGTCGATCGACGCCGAGACCGGTGTGTTCACCACGGTGTTCCAAGGCAAGTTGGCGGGTGCGACGGTGCGCAAGACGTACACGATCCGCCCCGATGCGCTGTACACCGTCGAGTTTTCCCTCGCGGTCGAGAACCCGGGGCGCGCCGTGGACCTCCAACTCACCGTCGGGAACTTCACGGCCAAGGCGAAGGACTCGGACCCGCTCGAGATCTACTACCTGTTCGACGGGGAGCCGAGTCAGCTTCAACTCGCGCAAGGATCGTACGCGTCGTTCGGCGGCGTCGGGTTGATGAACAAGAACGTCGTCTTCTTCCTCTCCCTGGAGGGGCAGCAGGGAGTGGCCCCGTTCCTTACCCGGATGCCGTCCGGTTCGGACCACTACGGCGTCACCCTGTCGGCCGGCACGGGAACGACGACGCTCGATGGGACGCTGTACGGCGGACGGCGGCGGTTCCTGCTGATGCAAGCCGCGGACCTCGAGAAGCTCGACTCTCCCGGCGTCGGCGCGCGGATGATGATCCCGGTGATCCAGTTCCTCGAGTGGCTCTACCGCGCGACGGGGAACTACGGTTGGGCCATCATCCTGTTCACGGTCTTGCTGCGCCTCGTTCTGTGGCCGCTGATGCAGAAGCAGATGCACTCGATGGCCAAGATGCAGCAGCTCGGCCCGAAGATGAAGCAGATCCAGGAGCGGTTCAAGGACGACAAGCAGGCTCAGCAGGAACGGATGATGGAGCTGTACCGCAAAGAGAAGATCAATCCCATGAGCGGCTGCCTGCCGATGATCGTCCAGCTCCCGATCATCTACCTGATCTGGCGCGCGATCCTCCTCGCCGGAGAACAGATCCATCTGTCCCCAGGGTTCCTGTGGATCCCCGACCTCAGCATGCACGATCCCTACTTCGTCCTCGTCATCCTCACCACCGTGGTCATGCTGCTGCAGCAGTGGCTGATGACGCCGCGATCCGGGAGCGAGGGCACGCCCGGCTCGAAGTACATGGGCTACATCTTCCCCGTGGTCATGGCCATCCTCCTGTGGAAATTCCCCGCGGGGCTGTGGCTCTACTACCTGTTGACCACGGCGGCCCAAGTCGGCCAGCAGGCGCTCGTGAACCGCCAGTTGAAGCGGTCCACCCAACTGACGCCGGTGGTCGATGCGTCGAGCGGCGAGGCCGGAGGCGGGGACGGCGGGACGTGGACGAACTGAGGCGAAACGCGGAGAGCTTCGTTCGCCGGCTGCTCGAGATTCTCGAGGAAGACGCCACGCTCGAAGTCGAGGACGACGGGGAGGAAGGTCTCTACGTCAACCTCGTCGGCAACCTGTTCTCTCTTCCGGAAGAACGCCCGGTCCTGACCGCGATCGAACATCTGCTCCGGGGCGCGTTGCGTCGCCAGACGGGAAGGGAGATCGAGGTCGTCGTCGACGCCAACGGGGCGGTGAAGCGGCGCCGCGCCGAGCTGATCCGGTTTGTCCTCGGCAAGGCCGAGGAGGTCGTGCGCGATCGGAAGACGATCCGGCTGAACGCCATGCCGGCCCACGAGCGCCGCACCGTCCACGTCGCGCTCGCCAACTTCCCCGGGGTCAAGACCTACAGCGTCGGGTCCGGGGAGGGCCGCCGCGTCGTGATGGAGCCGATGGAGAAGCCGCCGTCGACATGAGCGGGGAGACGATCGCCGCCATCTCCACGCCCATCGGCGAGGGTGGGATCGGCATCGTCCGCTTGAGCGGCCCGGCCGCCGTCGACATTGCCGACCTTGTCTTCCTTTCGCCCAAGGGGCTGCGGCTTGCCGACGCGCAGACTCACACGATCCACTACGGACATGTCGTCGAGGACGGTCGACGGATCGACGAGGTCCTCGCGTCGCTGATGCGGGCGCCGCGGACGTACACGCGTGAGGACGTCGTCGAGTTCGGCTGCCACGGGGGAATCGTCGCGGCGCGCGCCGTGCTCGATGCTGTCCTCGCTCGCGGCGCACGGCTCGCGGAACGAGGGGAATTCACGAAGCGCGCCTACCTCAACGGGCGCCTCTCTCTCGATCAGGCCCAAGCGGTCGCCGACATCGTGCACGCCCAGACGCGCCTCGGGCTGGAAGCCGCCGTCGATCGGCTGGGAGGCCGTTTCTCGCAGCAGGTCGCCGCGCTGCGCGCCGACCTCGCGGCGATTCTCGCCGATCTCGAAGTCGAGATCGACTTTCCCGATCTCGAAGTCATCGTTGAGGAGCTCCGCCCGCGCGTCGAGGCGGTCGAGGCCCGCGCCGTCGATCTCCTCGCGCGGTCCGAGCGCGGAGCCCTCGTCCGGGAGGGGCTGACGGTGGCCATCCTCGGGCGGCCGAACGTCGGCAAGTCGACGCTCTTGAACGCCCTTCTCGCCGAGGAACGGTCGATTGTGACGCCGATCCCAGGAACGACGCGCGACACGGTCGAGGAGGTGGCGGCGATCGGCGGCGTCCCCGTCCGCCTGATCGACACCGCGGGGCTGCGCGTCCCGACCGATCCCATCGAGGCCGAAGGGGTTCGGCGGACGAAGGAAGCGACGAAGCGGAGCGACCTCGTCCTGTTGATGCTCGATCGAAGCGAGCCGCTCACCGACGAGGACCGCGCCCTCATCGCCACCGACTGGGGCGTGCCCGCGCTCCTCGTACTGAACAAGAGCGACCTCGCGCCGCGGATCGGCGACGTTCCCCGCGGGACCTCGATCGGACGGGTCGAGATCGCGGCCAAAGAGGGGCAGAACCTCGCCGCGCTCTCCGACCGCCTCGTCGAGCTCCTGCTCGGCGGCGAGCTCCCGTCGCGCAACACGATTCTTCTCCTCGATACGTGGGAGCGCGACCTGCTCCGGCGCCTGCGAGACGGCGTCACCCGAACGCTCGACGGGATGCGCGAGGGGCGGACGCCGGACATGATCGCCGAGGAGCTTCGCTCGGCGTACGCCGCATCGGGCGCCCTCCAGGGAGTCGATGTCGCCGAGTCGATCCTCGACGCCATCTTCGCCCGCTTCTGTGTTGGGAAGTGACCGGACGGCCGCTACGATGACGCGCGCACGAGGTCGACACCCTGGATCTGGATATCGTTCCGCCAGTCGTCGAAGCCGATCTGGCACACAAGATCGGCGTCCAGTGCGCTCTCGAACGCGTCGAGGTGCTTGCCGAGGCGGAAGGCGATGAACGGCAGGGCATGCCCGTCCTGCGAGACGCGCCCTTTCAGGTGTTGCCTGCGGTTCCCCACGAGACCGAGCCCGTCGAACACACATCGGCGAAGGAGGAACCGCGGCGACGGGTTCCCGGGGCCGTACGGCGCCAGCGACGAGAGGTTCGTGTAGAAACGCAGGTCGATATCGCGAAGCTCCACCTCGACGTCGATCTGCTCGGGGTTGAATGCGGCGATCGACGAGCGATGGTCGACGATGTACTCGAACAGCCGCTCTTCGAGCTCGGCGAGTGCGTCGTTCGACACGGAGAACCCCGCCGCCATCTTGTGTCCCCCGAACTGCAGGAGGAGGCCGCGGTGGGCTTCCAGGCAAGCGCTGATGTCGAAGTCGCCGACGCTCCGGCAGGACCCGCGGGAGATCCGATCCCCGCGGGAGAGGATGATCGTCGGGACACGGTATCGCTCGGCCAGATTCGAGGCGACGAGCCCGAGGATCCCCTCGTTCCAATACTTGCCCACGAGGAAGAGCAGCCCGTCCTCTCGGGGGTCGAGTCCATCGGCGCGGATGAGGGCTTCGGCTTGGGCAATCAGGTCGTTCTGCGCGATCTCGCGGTCGCGGTTGTAGTCCAGGAGGATCTCCGCAAGGTACTCGGCCTGATCCGCCACTTCGGTGATCAGAAGGAGAAAGGCGACCTTCGGGTCGCCCGCACGGTTCGCGGCGTTCAGCTTCGGCGCGACGAGGTAACCGAAGTCCGACGTGCTCAGCTTCTTCGGGTTGATGGACAGCTTCGCCATCAGGGTGCGCAATCCGAGCGACGAACCTTGACCGGCCGCCAGAAGGCGGAAGGCTTCCCGCACCAGCCGCTGGTTTTCATTGTCCCCGTCTCCACACAGAGGGACGAGGTCGGCGATCGTGCCCAGGGCGACGAGGTCGAGGAGCGATGTGGGCGCCGGCTGCCCAAGTCTCTCGTAGAGGGCGACGACCAGCTTGTAGGCTACCCCGACCCCCGCGAGATTCACGTTGGGATAAGCGTTGTCCGGCCGATGGGGATCCACGATCGCGACGCCGCACGGCAGCTCCCCGACCGGGAGGTGATGGTCGGTGATGATCGTGTCGATCCCGGCCGCGGCGAGTTCCGCGACCTCCGCGTGGTTCATCACGCCGCAGTCGGTGGTGAGAACCAGGGT
>JAQTVA010000116.1 GCA_028707055.1 Candidatus Bipolaricaulis sp.
GCTTGTTCGTGCTTGCCGGAGGAGGGAGCGGGATGGCTCCGCTCCTCTACTTCGCCACCGCTCACCCAGAGCGGATCGCGGGACTTGCGTTCGGAGTGCGCGGCAGAGGCGTACGCGAGCTCTTGCCGGACGTCGATCTCGCCGTCGAAGAGGAAAACGGCGAGACCGCGCAGGACCGACTGCAGCATCGCTGGAGACCCGGAGTCGGCATTCTCGCCTGCGGACCGGAGCCGATGCTTCGCGGCATCGCGCGCCGCTATGGGGACAATCCGGACACGTACGTGTCGCTTGAAGCCAGGATCGGATGCGGGTTCGGCGCCTGCCAAGGATGCTCGATCGAGACGAGCACCGGCATGCAACGCATCTGCCGCGAAGGCCCGTTGTTCGCCTGTTCGGAGGTCCCATGGCTACGCTGACGACCCGTTGCCTGGGACTCGAGTTCCGAAACCCGATCGTCCTCGCGTCTGGGCCGGCCGGATTCGGTCTGGAGCTTGCCGAGCGGTTCGATCTGGCGCAGGTGGGCGCGCTGACGACGAAAACCGTCACGCTCGAACCCCGAGCTGGGAACCCGCAACCGCGTCTCGTCGACGCGCCGTGCGGCGTTCTGAACTCGATCGGTCTCCAGAACCCCGGCTGTGATGCGTTCCGGGAGGAACTCCTCCCGAAGATCGCCGCCTTCCCGACGAAACGCATCGTCAGCATCGCCGGGCGGAGCCCCGACGAGGTCGCGACCCTGGCGACGCGGCTCTCCGGCGAACCGGGCGTCGACGCCATCGAGCTGAATCTGTCGTGCCCCAATGTGCGCGGCGAAACCGTGGCCGACGATCCGGGACGGGTACGCGCGTTCGTGCGAAGCGCCCGCAACGCTTCGGCGCGCCCACTCCTTGTCAAGCTCCCCGGCGAGCGCGGCGACCTCGGCCTCGCGGAGGCCGCCCTCTCCGCGGGGGCGAAGGGAATCGTGCTGATCAACGCGCTGCGGGGAATGCGAATCCACGTGGAGACGGGCCTCCCGCTCCTCGACCGCGAGGTCGGCGGCCTGTGCGGCCCGGCGATCCTCCCGATTGCGCTCGAGCGGGTGTTTGCCGCGCGGCGGGCCTTTCCGGAGAGCGTCCTCATCGGAACCGGAGGGGTTTCGGATCTTCGCGGAGTGGTGGAGATGTTGTGTGCGGGGGCGGACCTCGTCGGTCTTGGGTTCGCCGTGATGAGCGATCCGAACCTCGTCTTCCGTCTCGCGAGCGAACTCGACGGGTGGATGACGACGCGGGGAATCGACGACGTGCGCGCGTTGCGTGGCGCCGCCCATCGAGGGGGGATCCATGTTCGCTGAGCGGTTGAGAACGGCCCAGAAGACGACGGGAGGGAGGCTGTGCATCGGCCTCGATCCTCACCCCGAGATCGTCCCCGGGGGAGGGGGAGTCGGTGCGGTCGAGCGGTTCTTGACCGCGGTGATCGCGCGGACGAAGGACGACGCCTGCGCTTACAAGCCGAACAGCGCGTTCTTCGAGGCTCTGGGAGCTGAAGGGATCACGCTCCTGCGGCACACGATCAACCGCATCCACGATGCGAATCGCATGGCGATCCTCGACGCCAAGCGCGGCGACATCGCCTCGACGGGGGCTGCGTATGCCCGCGCCGCGCGCGATGTCCTGAACGCAGACGCCATCACCGTCGTCCCGTATATGGGAGAAGACGCGATCCGGCCGTTCCTCGAGAGCGGGATCGCTGTGTTCGTGGTCGCCCTTCCGTCAAATCCCGCGGCGGCGTGGGTGGTGGATCACGGAGCGCCGCCGCTCTACGTACGCGTTGCAGAGCTTGCCGCGAGCCTCGACGAGCGTTTCCCGGGACAGGTCGGTCTGGTCGTCGGCGCGACGCACCCCGCGAAGGCACAGGCCCTGCGAGACGTCGGCCCCCGTCTTCCGTGGCTTGTCCCGGGGATCGGGGCTCAAGGAGGAGAGCTCGAAGCCTTTCTCGAGGCCGCAGGCGCGGATCGCACGCTCCTGTTCAATGTCTCCCGCGGCATCCTTGCCGCGGACCGTCCCGAGGACGCCGCACGAACGTTCAAGCAGAGCATGGGGGAGGTACGATGACCGACGAGCAGCGCTGGTTGGATCTGCTGCAGGCGACCGGTGCCGTGCAGTCCGGGCACTTCCTTCTCTCTTCGGGCCGGCACTCCGGCCGCTACGTTCAGTGCGCCAAAGTGCTCGAGGATCCTGCGAATGCGCAGATCCTCGGCGCCGCGCTGGCGGCGCAGCTGTCCGAAGAGGGGGTCGACCGCATCGCATCCCCGCCCCTCGGGGGCATCCTGATCGGGTACGAAGTCGCGCGCGGGCTCGGGTGCCCGTTCCTATTCCCGGAGCGAGGCCCCGACGGTAGGTTCCAGCTTCGCCGAGGGTTCACGCTCCACGCCGAGGAGAGGATCGGCATCGTCGAGGACGTCGTGACCACCGGGCGGACGACGCGGGAGATGATCGACGTCGTCCGGGGGTTCGGCGCCGAGCCGGTTTGCCTGGCGGCGATCGTCGATCGATCGGAGGGACACATCGTTGAGCAGATGCGGGTCCACGCGCTCGTCCACCTGGACATCCCCACGTACGCCTACTCCGAATGTCCAATGTGCGCGTCGGGAACCCCGCTGTACCAGCCGGGAAGCCGAAAGGATCCGTCGAAGGGAGCCGCATGAACGTCACAGTCCTCGAAGAGCACGGCTATGCGTCCGCCCTCCTCGGGCTGTCGCTCTCGTATCGCCAGGACCCCGAGCGAATGTCGGCGGTCGCCCGACGCCTCTGCTCCCTCGGCGAGGGACACAACAAGTACCTCGAGTCGATCGTCGTGTGGCTGGACATGACCGCGCCCCGCTACTTCTGGCAGCAGTTCGATACGTACCGGATCGGCGTGACCAAGCAAAGCGAATCGACGATGCACACGCTGACCTCGCGGCCGCTCGGTCAGGACGACTTCGCGCGCCCGGTTCCCGACGAGTACCTCGCGTACCTGAACGACCGGATCGCGACCGGGGACTGGGAGGGCGTCAAGGCGGGGATCCCCGAGTCGTTTCAGCAGCGACGCGTGGTCTGCCTCAACTACATGGTCCTTCGGCGGATGATCCGGCAGCGCAGGACGCATCGGCTGCCGGAATGGCCGGAGTTCGTGGAGCACGTGCTCGCGAGCGTCGAGCACGCGGAGCTTCTTGAAGACGAGGGGAGGTCGTGATGGGGTACGGAATCTTGTCGGATCGGGAGATCGCCGCGTTGTGCGTCGGAGAGACGCCCATGCTCTCGCCGTTCGTTGCCCGGCAGGAGGGGAAGCCGTCCTACGGGCTCGGAAGCTACGGCTACGACCTTCGACTCGGGCGACGGCTGCTGGTGCCCCTCGGAGGGCTGAACGTCGTCCTGGACCCGGTCACTTTCCCGACCCACCACTTCCGCGCTGTCGAGGTCGATGGGACGTTCGAGCTGGCGCCGAATGCCCAGGTCCTCGCGGAGTCGGTCGAGTGGTTCCGCATGCCGGACGATGTCTGCGGAGTCTGTTGGGGCAAGAGCTCGTACGCCCGCTGCGGACTGCTCGTCAACGTCACCCCCCTCGAGCCCGGGTGGCGCGGCATTCTCACCATCGAGCTCGCCAACGTGTCCCCGCTGCCGATCCGGCTTCACATCGGCCAAGGGATCGCCCAGGTCGTGTTCTTCCGCGGCGAGCGCCCCAACCGGACGTACGGCGAGAAGGAAGCGGGGGGCGGGTACCAAGATCAGCCGGGCGTCACGCTTCCGCACTGAGTCCCCGAACCCCAGGGTTGTGCGCGAGGGATGGTGTATCCTGTGCTTGTCCGAGCCGAGGTCGAGTCCTTCGGCCTCGGGTCGGAGGTGACAAAGGGGGAGACATGAAACGGGTGAGCCGGGTTCTATCCATCGCGCTGGCGTTGGTCGTCTTGGGGGTGTCGTGGACGGGGGTCGCGGCGTCCGTGTCGTCGCGGTACGTCGGCATCGAGGTCGAGGTGTTCCGATCGTGGGGCCTCTTCGGCCTCGGGACATGGGAGGCCCTCGACGCGCGGTTCGTGTCGATGGACATCGCCCGTCTGGAGGCTGCCGACCAGGCGAATCTCGCCGACGTGGTCGGGGGGTGCCAGAGCGGCGCGTGGGAAGACCGCGGGTCCTGCTCGGCGCTGTCTACGGTGCAGTACGTCTTCGAGCGGCACTACGCGCTGGAGCCGGTGCTCGGAGCTCTCTACCGTGTCACGTTGACGAACCGCACCACCGGCCTCTTGGGGCTCGTTCTCGCGATCGACGGGCTGAACACGAACGGCAGCGCGGAGGTTGGGGGGACCGCCAGGGACAAGAAATGGATCCTCCTCCCCGGGCAAACCGTGCGCATCGCCGGGTGGCAGGTGAGCTCCGATGAAGCACTGCAGTTCCGCTTCGCGACGCCGAGCCAGGCCCATTCCGCCCTCGACGTCTTGAGGGGTTCCCTTCGCGTCTACGTCTATCTGGCCGATCCCCGCGGAGACGCGGCGAAGGGGACCGCAGCCGGCGCCGTGGTCGACCAGCCCACGGTGCTGATCCCGTTCGCGTCCGTAACGTCGCAGCCGGTGGACATCGTCGACCTCCGGTACGCTCGGGCGTCGGTCTCGCTCGGAATCCTCTGTGAGGAGACTGGCGGAACCGGGATTCGCATCAGCACGGTCGTCGCCGGCACGATCGCCGAACTTCGCGGGTTGCGGACCGGCGATGTGATCACCTACGTGAACGGGATTCCGATCAACACCTGCTCGGACCTGGCTGCGTACCTGGCGACGCGCCGACCCGGGGATCGAGTCGTTCTCAAGGTCCACCGCGCAGATACCGTGATCCTGCTCACCCTGGAACTGGAGGAGTGAGGACCTACTCCTCGGGTGACACGGACTGCACGACGGCGCCGACCGTGGGGAGCCCGCCGGTGAGGAGCCGGCACGCGGCCGCGTCGCCGCCGATGAGCTCAACGACTTGGAGCCGGCACGCCGCATCGGCGACGTCGAATCGGTCTCCCGTGCGAACGCCGTTCTCCTCTCCGAGGGAGATGAGCACGGCGCCCGTTGGGTCATCCACGGAGACCACGCGTCCTGCGGGAGCGACGCGAATCCTGGCTGTGCGGCTCGCGGAGTCCCCGCGAGCATCGGTAACGCGGAGCTCCACCCCGTAGTCTCCTGGGCTCTCGTACGCGTGAGACGGAG
>JAQTVA010000117.1 GCA_028707055.1 Candidatus Bipolaricaulis sp.
TTGTGGGAGCGGGGCCGCGCCGCGCGGGTCGACGCGGGCCTCGTCGGGGGGCGGGAGAGGAAGGAGGGCCTCGTCGAGCGTCACGAGCCGTGCCTGGTCGAGGCCGGCGAGTCGATTCTGACCCCGGAGGGCGAAGATCGGATCATCGACTATGATGGCGAGAGCCTGACCGGGCGAGGACTGCACCTCGGCCGTAGATGGCGCTGGCCCGACGGAGCGTTTCGGGAGAGCAGAGTGGCCGATCGAGTCATCGTGATTCCGTACGACCCCGAGTGGGCGAGACGGTTCGCCGAGCTCGGCCGCCGACTTCGCGCCGCCCTCGGCGACGCCGCGTTACGCATTGACCACATTGGATCGACGGCCGTCGTAGGGCTTGCCGCCAAGCCGATCATCGACGTCCAGATCTCCGTCGCCTCGTTCGAACCGATCGACGCATACCGGCTGTCGCTCGAACGGCTGGGCTACGTCTTCCGGGCGGAGAATCCAGAGCGGACCAAGCGATACTTCCGCGAGCCGCCGGGCGAGCGGCGGACCCACATCCACGTCCGCCGCGCCGGGAGTTGGGCGGAGCAGTTCAGTCTGCTCTTCCGCGACTACCTGCGCACGCACCCCGAGGACGCGGCGCGGTACGCCGACGTGAAGCGCGCGCTGGCGAGGAAGCATGGAGAGGACCGCGTCGGCTACACGAACGCCAAGACGCCGTTCATCTGGAGTGTCATGATGAGCGCCGACCTCTGGAGCCAGGAGGTCGGCTGGACTCCCGGGCCGAGCGACGCGTAGGGGGAAGATGGACGATCGCGATGTTGGGCGCCTGTGGAACGAGAACGCCGAGATCTGGACCCGCCTCGCTCGCGTGGGTTACGACGTCTACCGCGACGCCCTCAACACCCCGGCGTTTCTCGCTATGCTCCCCGACGTCCGTGGCCTCCGCGGTCTCGACGTCGGCTGTGGAGAGGGGCACAACACGCGGCATATCGCACGACGCGGCGCGAGGATGACGGGCATCGACATCGCCGACGTTTTCGTCCGCCACGCCCGCGAGGAGGAAGGGCGCGAGCCGCTCGGCATCGACTACCGCGTCGCCAGCGCTTACGACCTTCCGTTTCCCGATCGGAGCTTCGGCTTTGTCACTGCGGTGATGTGCTTGATGGACATGCCGAACGTCGAGCGCGCTGTCGCCGAGGTGTACCGCGTCCTCGAGCCCGGCGGGTTCCTCCAGTTCTCGATTACCCACCCGTGCCTCGACATGCCCCACCACAGGAATCTGCGCGACGAGACGGGGCGGACCTATGCCTACGAAGTCGGCGGCTACTTCCGCCGGCTGGAGGGTGAGATCGCCGAGTGGATCTTCAGCACGCTCCCGGTGGCGGAGCGCGAGAGGCTGCCGAAGTTCCGAGTCGCGCGCTTCACGCACACCCTCAGCGAGTGGCTCAACCTGCTGATCGAAGCAGGGTTCCGGCTCGAGCGAGTCGGGGAGCCGTGTCCGACGGACGCTGTTGTCAACCAATGCCCCGCGGTGCAAGATGCTCAGGTGGTTCCTTACTTCCTTCACGTCCGTGTCCGCAAGCCTGCCGACGGCGGCGGAGCACTCGAGGAGGGATGCCGGCATGCCGAGGTTGAAGAAGTCTGAAGCGATCGCCGCCTGCGGGCTGGACTGCCAAGCGTGCTCCATCCGCAGGTACCCGTTCGACAAGGAAGCGGCGGTCGAGGTGATTGGCTGGTTCAAGGAACAGGGCTGGCTGAAAGAGAAGGAAGGCGTCGCCGAAGCGGTCAAACGGAAGATGGTCTGCAACGGCTGCCACGGCGACCGCAAGGCCCACTGGTCGGCCGACTGCTGGATCCTCCAATGCTGCGTCGACGCCAAAGGCCTAAAACACTGCTCCGAGTGCGACACGTTTCCCTGCACCCGGCTCGTGGAGTGGTCGAAGACGGACCCATCGTACAAAGAGGCGTTCGAACGCCTGCGTGGAATGCACGTCGGGCAGATTCGGCGGACTCTCCCGCGCCTCGAACGCAGGCCGAGGAGGATTCCGAGCGTCAGCCCGGAGCAGGACGAGGGGCCCGAGGACGACATTGACGTGTGAGTGGCGGGGTGAGTTTGAGAATCACGAAGTGAACGCGCTCCACGCCGAGGCGTTCGGCCACCGCATCCTCGACGACGACTGGGTCGGGCAGGTCGAGAAGCGCAGCCTTGGGTGGGTCACCGCGCGCGACGGCGTGAAGCTCGCCGGTTTCGTGAACGTCGCCTGGGACGGCGGCGTTCATGCCTTCCTCGTCGACACCATGGTCGCCCGGGCGTACCGGAGGCGGGGCCTCGCTACGCGACTGGTGAAGGAAGCGACCGAGCGGGCCCGAGCGGCCGGCTGCGAATGGCTCCACGTCGACTTCGACAACGAATTGCGATCGTTCTACCTCGACGCGTGCGGGTTTCGATCCACACCGGCTGGAGTGATCAGGCTGTAAGAGGGCCGGCGGGGGCGGTGCGCGGTTCGCAGTGCCAGGTTGGGACGGGCGTGGAGCCCGACGCCCGATGGCGGACTCAGCCCCCTTACGCTGCCGTCCGATGCCGGGGAGAGAGGATGATCACCGTACGAGTCGAGCGGCCGGCGGACCTCGTCGCCGTGCGCGAGGTCAATGATCGGGCGTTCGGCCGCGGCGTCGAGGGCGCCGTGGTCGACGAGTTGCGGGAGACGTGTCCGACTTCCCTGTCCCTCGTCGCGGAGGAGGGCGGGCAGATCGTTGGACATGCCCTCTTCAGCCCGATCCGGATCGAGTGCAACGGGAGCGTCGTCCTCGAGGGGATGGGCCTCGGCCCGCTGGCCGTCGCACCAGAGCGACAGCGCTGCGGGATCGGCTCGATGCTCGTTCGAGCCGGTCTCAACACCGTCCGTGACCGAGGCTGTCCGTTCGTCCTCGTGATCGGCCATCCCGCGTACTACCCAAAGTTCGGATTCACCCCTGCGTCGGCCCGAGGGCTCGTTCCGCAGTGGGAAGGCATTCCCGATGAGGCGTTCATGGTTCTCGTCCTCGACGAGCGCGCCATGGCAGGTGTGCCCGGCGTCGCGAGCTACCGCAGCGAGTTCGATCCGGTGTCGCGTCGCCGCCTGCTGCGACGTTTGCCGAGATTCAGCGCCGCGAGGTTTTGAGCCCGAACGGCCTGCCCTGCGGCGAAGCCAGACAGCTACAACCCTCCACCCGAACGATCGTCGCCCTCGGCGCTCCGGGAGGAAAGCCAAGGGGCCCGGGCCTGGCCCCGACCCCTGCCGTGCTCTGGACAGCCTAGTCCGCGTCGCCCAGGCGGGCCGCGACGAACCCGTAGGTCGTCCCACCCCAGAGCGTCGTCCCGCTGATGATCCCTGTCTCGTGACCGTACAGCCGTCCCGCGAACACCTGCGGCCTGGCCGCCTCGAAGGGAATCTCGAACGAGACAACCAGGGGATGGGTGAGGTTCACGGCGCCCACGACGGCCAGCGGCGACCCGCCCTGGGGTGTGTAGGTGCCGACGAGGGTCGCGTACCCGGGACTCGCCATCTGTAGGTCGACCGCGGTGAACGCCAAGGTGCCTTCCCATCCGTCGTGGTTCATGGCCCACTCCCCGAGATACGCCTCGGGCCGAGGTACCCCGCCTTCGGGCTCTCCTACCAGCCGCTCGCCCTTGACTCCGTAGAATCCATACGTCCTTCCATCGTTGTCGTCGAGCATGAGGCCGGCGAGGGTCATCGGCGCTTGAGTGAAAAGGTATCCTGTGAACCCGTGCCCTCGCTGATCCCCGTAGCCAAGGTTGGGATTGTCCCAATCGATCCAAAACTCGATCTTGTGTCCAGCGATCGTCCCGTTCACGCGCCGCGCGATCCCGTCCGGTCCCCAGTACGTTCCAATCCGCCGATCCTGTGACCCACCGAGGCCCGAGGAGTCCAGCAGCCCGGGCCAGCGGTAGATGTCGAGGATTCCCTGCCACCCGTCGTGATCCAGGTACCAACGGCCGAGGAGCAGATGCTCGACAAACGGATACGGGGCGTCTGCGGCGGCGCTGACGACGTACCCCGCCGCGCTGACGTACCCGTTCGTAACCCAGTCGTAGCTCATGAGCGTGAATCCGTCCTCGTCGTGGTCGTGGTTGTAGCCCCACGAGTTCTTGACGATGAACACGCGGTCGCTGTGCCGGTACCCGACCATAAGCATGGCGTGACCGCCGCACCGCGCCGCACCGCTCCCCGGGTCCCACACGCCGTTCGCCGCGATAGGATCGCCGCCGCAGATTGAGACAGCGAACAACACCTCGTACCCGTCTGCCAAGACCTGTTCGTACCATCCGGGATCAGGTATCGAACCCGACGGGCAGAAGCGAACTTCCTGCGCGCGAAACCGTGTGTTTTCGAGCGCCACCTGGGGGAGGTTCTCGGCGCGGAGGTTCCAGTCATCGATCGCCCGTTGGTCGGTCCCTGCGACGCACCGATTCTCGTCCGTCGCAGCGGAGTGGGGATCGACGATGGTGGAGTAGGGAAGATGGGACTCTAGCGGTAACCGGTACTTCGTGAACAGGTTCATCTGGAAGTAGAGCCCTCCCCCTCCCCAGGCTCCAAGCTGGTTCTCCCGGCACGCAGCCTGCGGCTGGTTCGTCTCCCCGAGATGCCCCATCTTCTGGAGCAGCTGTCCGAACCGCTCTGACAGGTCGAGGTTCCCCGTGTAGACGCGCCGAAGTCGGGCCTCAATCGCCGCCGTCACGGCGAACTGCATACACGTGCCGCCCCATTGATCCTTGATCGGCGTCTGGTAGCTGCGCAGGTCCACTTCGCCCGGAAGGGAGGCGGGGCTAGGACTGCCTACCAGAGCGGACTTGTGCAGGCCGGGACCGAACCGGCGATCGTCTTCTTCCCAGTCTTGCAGGTTGTCCAGCGCGAATGTCCTGCCATCGCCAAGCGTAACCGCCGGTAGTCCATCGACTTCAACAACGTCCACGACCTCGTCTGCGCCGGGGGGTGGTTCCGGGATGATCGGTTGGAGTGGGGTGCACCCGGTGAGGACGAGCACCACGATGCCGATTCCAGCTGGGAGAGTATGTCGCCGCAGAGCCCTACGCTGCATTCTGGGTCACCTCCGCGGGTGCGCGCGAGCGCCACAGACATCCCAAGGAAG
>JAQTVA010000118.1 GCA_028707055.1 Candidatus Bipolaricaulis sp.
GCCGAACGTCTTCTCCGGCTACCAGGCGGTGTCGAACGCTGAGGTGCGCGCGAAGTTCGAGAAGGCCTGGGGAACGAAGTTGCCTGGAAGCGTCGGCCTCACCGTCGTCGAGGCGATGAACGCGGCGGCCGAGGGGAAGGTCAAGGGAATGATCATCATGGGCGAGAACCCGATGGTCTCCGATCCAAACCTCACGCACGTCGAGGAGTCGCTCCGAAATCTCGAGTTCCTCGTCGTCAGCGACATCTTCCTGAGCGAGACGGCGAGCCTTGCGGACGTCGTGCTCCCGGCGGCGTCATTCGCCGAGAAGGACGGAACGTTCACGAACACCGAGCGGCGCGTGCTGCTCCTGCGTGAGGTGCTCGAAGCTCCCGGCGAGGCTCTGCCCGACTGGCAGATCGTGTCGAAGCTCTCGGGGCTCTTCGGCTACCCGATGTCGTATGCGGGTGCGGCGGAGATCATGGATGAGATCGCCAGGACGACGCCGATCTACGGCGGCGTGCACCACAGCCGACTCGCCCCGAACGGTCTGCAATGGCCCTGCCCGACTGACGAGCACCCCGGGACCCCGTTCCTACACAGGGAGAAGTTCACCCGCGGCTTGGGCAAGTTCCACCCGGTCGACTTCATCCCGCCGGCGGAGCTGCCCGATCGCGACTACCCGTTCATCCTGTCTACGGGGCGGATCCTCTTCCACTACCACACCGGGACGATGAGTCGCCGCGTGGACGCCCTCAATGCCTACGTGAACGAAGGGTATGCGGAGATCCATCCCGAGGACGCGAAGCGCCTGAAGCTCGAGGATGGCGGTCTGGTTCGGGTTCGCACCCGCCGCGGCGAGATCACCACGCGGGTCCGTGCGACGGAGCGCGTAGCGATAGGGTCGGTGTTCGTGCCGTTCCACTTCGTGGAAGCCGCCGCGAACCGACTGACGAACGATGCGTTGGATCCGACGGCCAAGATTCCAGAATACAAAGTTGCGGCGTGCCAGATCGAAAGGGTCAAGGCGCGCGCGCGGTCCTAAGGAGGGCGGTTTCATGGAGTTCGACTGCAAGGCCCCGGCAAACGTTGCCGACAGCCTGACCCGAACGGTCTGCGTGAAGAAGACGCAGCAGAGCGTCCTGAACCTGACCATCCTCGGCATTTTTGCCGGGGTCTACATCGGGTTTGGCGCCCAGCTCGCGACGCTGGTCACCCATGACCTGGCGGCGCACGTCGGGCTGGGACTGTCCAAGTTCTTCGGCGGCGCCGTGTTCAGCGTTGGCCTCATGCTGGTTGTCATTGCGGGAGCCGAGCTGTTCACCGGGAACAATCTGATCCTGTTGTCGGTGCTCGACCGGCAGGTGAAGCTGCGGGGGCTCTTCCGCAATTGGACGGTCGTGTACTTCGCCAACTTCGCCGGGGCGCTCCTCCTGGTCCTGCTCATGTACTGGAGCGGGCTCTGGAAGACCGGTGGCGGTGCGCTGGGCGCGGCGGCGCTCAAGCTTGCTGACGGCAAGGTGAGTCTCACGTTCTTAGAGGCGCTCGCTCGGGGCATCCTCTGCAACTGGCTGGTCTGCCTTGCGGTGTGGATGGCCGTGTCTGCGCGAGACGTGGCCGGGAAGATCCTCGCCATCTTCTTCCCGATCATGGCGTTCGTCGCCAGCGGGTTCGAGCACAGCATCGCGAACATGTACTTCATCCCGATGGGACTCGTGCTGAAGGGGCAGGGCCTCGCCGAGGTGTCGGCCAACCTGACCGTCGGCGGGATGGTCGTAAAGAACCTCATTCCGGTGACGATCGGCAACATCATCGGTGGAGCCCTCTTCGTGGCCGCGCTGTACTGGATCGTGTACGTGCGGAAGAGCAAGAAGGAAGCCTAGCGGCGAGCCGGGGGCGGGACAGCAGGCCCGCCCCCGCTCTTCCCGAGCCATGAACGTCACCCGCGAAGCGGCCGTGATCAAGGTGGACGGGCGCGAGGTTCAGCGTCTGCCGGACGTGCTGGTCCTTGAGCGCCGCGTCGCCGTCTGCCTGGGAGAGCGGCTGATCCTCTCGACCGTCTGTTCTCCGGGCGATCTCACCGAGTTGGCCTACGGTCACCTTCTCTCCGAAGGGTGGATCCGCTCGGCGGGCGACGTGGCGGGTGTATCGGTGGACGCAGACTCCGGGAGGGTGCGCTTCGACGTCCACGGCGTCGATTCAAGGATGCGGGCTGCCGCGGAGCCGGGCCCGATCGACTTCACATCTTCCATCTCGCAGGTGCTGGCCTCGGTTCGCGCGGTAGAGGCCGGCGGCATGGTCTTCCGCTCCACCGGAGGGACCCACGTCGCCGGGCTGGTCTGCGACGGCGCGGCCGACGCGGTTGCAGAAGACATCAGCCGAACTGGTGCACTTGAGAAGGCCTTCGGGAAGGCCCTCCTCGCGGGCGTCGACTTCCGCCGCTCGATTCTCGTCCTGACGTCGCGGGTCCCTCGGTCATTCATTGAGAAAGCCGCTCGCGTAGGAATCCCCATCGTCGCGGCGGTGTCGGCGCCCACCTATGAGGCCGTCGAGGAGGCGGAGCGATGCGGCATCTGTCTCTGTGGGTTCGCGCGGGGAGATCGGCTCAACGTGTACAGCCGGCCCGCGCGCGTTGGACTCCCATGATCGATCGAGCGACTCTTGTCATCCTCGCCGGCGGCGCATCGCGTCGGATGGGACGGCCGAAACACCTCCTTCCGACGCCCCGCGGCACCCTCGTGGAGTACACGGTAGAGCGTCTCTCTCCGCACTTCGCGGAGACGTTGCTCGTCGGGAAGCCGCCGCTGTGCTGTCCGGCCGGCGTGCGCGCCGTGGAAGACGTCCGTCCCGAGCAGACTCCGTTGGTGGGGATCTACAGCGCGCTCCTTGCGCTCGATACCCCCGTCGGGTTGGTCGTCGGGTGCGACATGCCGTTCGTCGTTCCGGCCTTGGCTCGCGCGCTGGTCGCTCGCTCTCGGGGGTTCGACGTCGTCGTCCCCAAGCTGGGAGGGTTTTACGAGCCGCTCCTTGCGGTGTATCGGCGGTCTTGCATCCCCGCGATCGAGGACTCCCTGGCGGAGGGTGCGTTCAAGATCACGTCGATCTACCCGTCGCTCTCCGTTCGGGAAGTCGGGGAGGACGTCGTTCGCGCAATCGATCCCGACCTAGCATCCCTCACGAACCTGAACATTCCGAAGCAGCTCGCCCTCTTGGCGCGCCTGTAGGAAAGAACGAACGCGGCGCCCCTTTCTCTGACTCGGCCGGCCCGGCCGGCGCGTTTCTTGCAGCGCGGACCCTCTCTGAGTACAAAGGGACATGGAGAATCTTGGAGGTCCGATGGCACGTCGCATTCACCTGGAACCCTCGCGGACGCTGACCGAGTTTCGATTGCTCCCTGGGCTGACGACGCGCGAAACGTCGATCGATCAGATCTCGCTCGCAAGTCCCCTCGTTCTCTGTCCCGACGGGGGAACGATCACCCTCAAGACTCCCGTTCTCGCGGCGGCGATGCAGTCCGTCTCTGGGCCCCGGATGGGAATCGAACTGGCGCGGCTCGGCGGGGCCGCCGTGATCTACTGCTCGCAGCCGATCGCCGACGAAGCCGCGATGGTGGCGAAGATCAAGGCCCACAAGGCGGGGTTCGTCGAACCACAGGCCGTCGGGCCGGAGACGCCGCTGCGCGAGGTCGACGCCTTGCGGCGACGCGAGGGGTACTCGACCTTTCCCGTGGTCGACGTCAAGGGCCATCTCCTCGGGCTTATCACGCGCCGCGACTACGACGCCCGGATCCACGGCGACGTGCCAGCCAAGGAGCGCATGGTTCCCCGCGCTCAGCTTGACGTCGGCGTCGCGATCACCGATCTGGAAGAAGCGAATGCCCTTCTCATCGAGGGTCATCGCGCCGTCCTCCCGATCGTCGACGGCGACGACCGGCTCCTGGCGCTCGTGTTTCGCAAGGACATCGAGGACCACCTCGACAACCCCGACCAGTTGGTCGACGAGAGGAAGCGGCTCCTCGCCGTCGCCGCCGTCAACACGCACGACTACGAGAGCCGCGTTCCGGCGCTGGTCGATGCCGGCGTGGATGTCCTCGTGATCGACTCGTCCGACGGCCACACGACGTTCCAGCGAGACACCCTCGCCTGGATCCGCCGGCGTTCACCAAGCCTTCCAGTGATCGGCGGGAATGTCATCACCGGAGACGGGTTCGAGTACCTTGTCGCCGCCGGCGCGGGAGCGGTGAAAGTCGGAATGGGCGGCGGCTCGATGTGCATCACCCAGGAGCAGAAAGGGACCGGCCGCGGCCTGGCAACCGCCGTGATGGATGTCGTCGCGGCGCGCGACCGCTACGAGGCGAAAACGGGCGTGCACGTTCCCGTGATCGCGGACGGGGGCGTTGTGAACTCGAAGGACGTCGTCATCGCCCTGGCCCTCGGAGCGGATGCGATCATGATGGGCCGCTTCTTCGCGCGCATGGAGGAATCCCCCACGGAGAGCGTGCGGATCAACGATCGCGTGATGAAGCCCTACTGGGGAGAAGGCTCCGCGCGGGCCCGCGAGTGGAGCCCGGCCCGCTACCGGCAGGCTGCGTTCGTGGAGGGGGTGGAAGGGTTCGTCGAGTACGCCGGGAAGCTGCGCGACAACCTCCCCCTGTTGGTGACGAAGGTGAAGGCGGCGATGTCGTCGTGCGGGTGCCGAACGATCGCCGAGCTTCACGCGAACGCGGAGCTCGAACTCGTCTCCGCGCTCGCGATTCGCGAAGGGAAAGTGCACGACATTCTCCAACTCGGCGGCGAGGCCGACTCGCTGTCGAGCTGGAGCACGTAGGAGGAGCTATGCGCGAGATCTCGCCGCTGGACGGGCGCTACGCCGAGGTGGTCGGGCACCTCAGCGGGTACTTCTCCGAGCGCGCGTTGATGCAGGCGCGTTGCGAGGTCGAGTGCCGCTACATCCTGGCCCTCGACGAGGTCGGCGTCTTCCCGACACTCACCCGCTCCGAGCGGGGGCGCATCGAATCTGCGGGGTCCTTGAGCGACAAGGACTTCGCGCGGATCAAGGAGATCGAGTCCACGATCCGGCACGATGTGAAGTCGTGCGAGCTCTTCCTGCGAGAGAGGCTCGCGCTCGCGCACCCGAACCGGATTCACTTTGCG
>JAQTVA010000010.1:0-15855 GCA_028707055.1 Candidatus Bipolaricaulis sp.
AACAACGGGCCTTCGCGGCAGATGCGCTGCATGCCGGTGCTCGTCTCGATCGAGCATCCTTGGCAGGCGCCGAACCCGCATCCAATCCTGGCTTCAAGCGACACGTACGTGTCCGGATTGTCCCCATAGCGGCGCGCGACGCCGCGAAGCATCGGCTCCGGTCCGCAGGCGAGAATGCCGACTCCGGGTCTCCAGCGACGCTGCAGTCGGTCCTGCGCGGTCTCGCCGTCTTCCTCTTCGACGGCGAGATCGACGTCCGGCAAGAGCTCGCGTACACCTCTGCCGCGCACTCCGAACGCAAGTCCCGCGATCCGCTCTGGGTGAACGGCGGCGAAGTAGAGGAGCGGAGCCATCCCGCTCCCTCCTCCGGCAAGCACGAACGAGCGATCCCGAGGGACACGATCCGAGTACGGCGTGCCGTACGGGCCGCGCACAACGACCTCCGTGCGGATCGCCGCGCGCCCCAACGCTTCCCGCAGGGTTCCATCGAGTCTCAGGAGGAACTCGAGCGTTCCTCCGTCGGCGGCCATCACCGAGAAGGCCCGGGGAAGCGCGGGTCCCTCGCGGAGACGAAGGAGCACGAACTGTCCGGGCTGCGGGACGGCGAGGTGGGGATCCACGTCAATCGTCAGGCGCGCGTAGCCGCCCGCCACGGCTCGGGACACCAGACGGCCGCAGGAACAAGAAAGAAGCGGCCCTTGCTGGGCCGCCGTCGATTCTCCCGACGAAACCTGCTTCACCCGAATCCCCCCCGGTCTTCGGGAGGAAATCCTACACGACGACGGCGCGTCGATGCAACGCCTGCGCCTCGTGCCGCCAGAACCTCACTCCGGGTGGCGGTTCTCCGCGACGTACAGCGCGGCGCCGAGCACTCCCAGGAAGAGGCCGCCGACCGATCCGAAGAACGTGACCGCGCTGAGCCAAAGAGGAGACGGGATCAGATGCAGCACCATCGCGAAGATGAGTCCCCACGACGTGAGGAGGAGGAGGAAGCCCGCGAGGATCAGCCCGCGTGAGCTCCTCAGGACGTCCCTCCTTGGCGGAACAGCCAGCATTCCGCGAAGTGCCCGGGCGTGGGTTCAAACGACTTCGGCTCCTCGCGGTCGCACAGCCCGGGCATGTGATGCTTGCAGCGGGGATGGAACCGGCATCCCGACGGCGGATGGGCCAGGCTGGGGGGCTCGCCCGCCGGCACCTCCTTCACGGTGTCGGCGTTGTCCGGATCCGGGTCGGAGATCGCCGTCAGCAGCGCCTGGCTGTACGGATGGAGCGGGTTGTGGATGAGCTCGCGCACCTCCGCCTTCTCCACGATCTTTCCCGCATACATCACAAACACGTACTCAGAGAAGTAGCGGACGGTGGAGAGGTCATGCGTAATGTAGATCACCCCAAGGCCGTGCGTTTCCTGCACGCGACGCAGAAGCTGCAGAATCTCGACGCGCACGGAAGCATCCAGCATGGAGACGGGCTCGTCCGCGACGACGAGCTGCGGTTGGAGGATGATTGCCCGGGCGATCACGAGCCGCTGCTGCTGCCCGCCGCTCAGCATGTGGGGGTACTTGTGGAGGAAGTCGCTCTGCGGGGTCAGCCGCACCTCTCCCATGGCGGCGTCAATCCTGGCGTCCTGGTCTCCCTTGGACACCTTATTGATCACCAGAGGCTCGCGCAGGATGCGATCAACGGTCATGAACGGCGGCAGCGCTGCGTACGGATCCTGCTGGACGAAGCCCACGTTGCCGCGCAGCCAGGCGAGCGCCTTGCCTCTCTTCTGCCCATCCAGGTGTTCGCCGGCGAGGATCATCTCGCCTTGCGTGGGGGGAACGAGCCCGAGGACGGTCTTCGCCAGGGTCGTCTTGCCTGACCCGCTCTCTCCAACGATCGTGATCGCGTCCCCGCGCTTCAGGTCGAAGGTCACACCGTCGAGCGCCTTCACGTAGCCGGCGCGGAAGAACCCCCACTTCCGGAGCTCGTACCAGGTGCGAAGTTCCCGAACCGACAACAGCGTCTCGTGCGTCATCTCCCCCGCCTCACGCGTGCAACCAGCACTTGACCCACCGATCGCCGCCTACGTCCCGGAACGGCGGCTCCTCCTCGCACTTGCCGAACCGCGACGTGCAGCGATCGGCGAATCGGCACCCCGTGGGCGGCTCGAGCAGGCTTGGCGGTCGACCCGGGATGAACTCCAGCTTCTTGTCCTCTCGCAGCGTGGGAACGCTGGCCATGAGCTTCTGCGAGTACGGGTGGAGCGGCTCGCGGAAGAAGAGCCGCGCATCCGAGAGCTCGACGAGTTGCCCGGCATACATGACCGCCGCCCGATTCGCCAGTTCGCTGGATGTCGCAATGTCGTG
Source organism: Candidatus Bipolaricaulis sp. (assembly GCA_028707055.1). Classification (GTDB taxonomy): domain Bacteria; phylum Bipolaricaulota; class Bipolaricaulia; order UBA7950; family UBA9294; genus JAPLGD01. The sequence goes on from JAQTVA010000010.1 coordinate 2,349, forward strand.
CGTGATCAGGATGAACGTAACCCCCAGGTCGTGCTTGATCCCCTTGAGGACGTTCATGATGTTCGTCTGCGTCAGCACGTCGAGAGCGCTCGTCGGTTCATCGAGAAAGACGATGTCCGGCTTCGTGATGAGCGCCATCGCCAGGACGGCCCGCTGGCGCATCCCCCCCGACAGCTCGAACGGGTACCGCCCGAGGAAGTCCTTGGACACGCCGACGAGGCGGAAGACCTCGCCCGCCTGGCGGAGGGCTTCCTTCTTTCCGGTCGCGATGCGGTGGACGCGCAGCGGTTCTGCGACCTGATCCCCGATCCGGATCACGGGGTTGAGGGAGTTCATCGCTGCCTGGGATACGAGGGACATCCTCACCCATCGCACCTGCCGGCGGAACGCCTCCTCGCTCAGGGTCATGACGTCCGTTCCATTCAGCCACACGTGTCCGCGGTACGCGTCGACGTTCCGGGGGAGCAGCCGGAGGATCGCCCGGGCCAGGGTGCTCTTGCCGCAGCCGGATTCGCCCACGACGACCGTGGCCGGCCCCCGCTTCAGCTCGAAGCTGACCCCATCGACGGCCTGAACCGGCCCCCGCCGGGTACGGAAGTGAAGCGCCAGATTCTCGACGCGCAGCAGCTTGTCTGGGCTCGCCATATCACATCGTCCTCAGCCTGGGATTGAAGATCCGGTCGAGGGCAAAACCCACGAGGGCGAAACCGAAGCCCGTGATCATCAGTAGAGTCGCCGGCTCCAGGATCCAGTAGTAGTACCCCTTGTACAGAGCGTCCGCGGATCGCGCATCGTAGATCAGCTTGCCCCACGTCGGCAGGATCGGGTCGCCGAGCCCGAGGACGGCGAGCGACGCCTCGAGGAACACGAACTGGGGGATGACCAAGACGAACGTCGGAAGGAGCACGGGGACGATCCGCGGCAGGAGGTAGCGGAAGATGATCCGTCCGTTCCTGGCGCCGTAGGCCTTCGCGGCCTCGATGTACGGGGCTTCCTTGGCCTGGAGGAACATGGAGCGGTACGTCAGGAAGGCTCCGCTGAAGATGTTGAGCAGGATGACGATGCCGAGGATGAGCCACAGGCTGCGCCCGTAGAACTGCCCGACCATGACCATGATCGGCAGGAGGGGCAACAGCAGGGTGAGCTGGGTGAGTCTCTGGAACAGCCCGTCCACGTGGCCGCCGACCCACGTCCCGACTCCCGCCAAGACGAACGTAGCGATGTTCGACACGAGGGCGCCGAACAGCCCGAACGCGAGCGCGAGCGGAGCGCCCCACAGGAGGGCGACCATGATGTCGCGGCGACGGTTGTCCGTGCCGGCAAGTCCGTAGGCCTTTCCGAAGACGACGAGGCGGGTCTCGAAGCTGTGCCCCTCGGGGATCTCCGTCTCCACGACCAACTCGTAGGTTCCGGAGGCCGGGGCGCGTGGGTGCGCCGCGGCCGCATCGCTCGCCGCCAGGAACAGCCCCTCCTCGGGAGCCGCGGCTCGCGGCAGGCGGTCGCGCAAGTTGTTGTCGAGCGAGATGTAGTAGGTGTCCGTGTCCCGCATGCTTCGATCGGACACGAGGGGGATGGTGTGGCCGTCCGGCTGGATCCACGTCGCCGTGAAGCGCGTTCGCTTGCCTTCGTACGTCGCGGCGGAGAAGAGCGACAGCTCGGAAGGGAATACGGCGTAGGGGAACTCGAACGGCAGCGTGTAGCGCACGCGGACCAGCCCGCCGTCGAGAGGCTCCACCGTCCGTGTTCCTGCGGTTCGGGAGTCCACGGTGATCGTCTTCGGAAGGCGTTCGCCGCTGAACCAGTCGAACCAGGCAGGGACCGCGTTGCGTGGGTACTCGTCCCACACCCCGGGTCCTCCCCGCCATAGACGGATGGCCTCGCTGTACGGAATCGTGACCATGGCGTAGATGGACACGATGATGAGAAGGCCGATGATGGCGAGCCCGGCGATCGCGGACGGATAGCGACGCAACTCCTTGAGGGCGCGCAGGAGGCTGCTCATACGGTCATCGTCTCCCTCCGCCGACCCGGACCCGCGGATCGATCACGGCGTAGATGAACTCGAGGAGGAATAGAGTGCCCGCCAAGAGGTAACCGTAGATCACCGTCGTTCCAAGGATGATCGGCGTGTCGTTCAGGTTCACAGCGGCCAGGAACTGCCGTCCCAGTCCAGGCCAGTTGAACACCGTCTCGAGGATGATCTGCCCCTGCCACGCCCCAATGAGCAGGAGAGCCAGGCTCGTGACGATGGTGGGCATGGTGGGGCGCAGGATGTACCGGCTCTGGATCGTCCGGGACGAGAGCCCCTTGGCCTTGGCCAACTCGACGTAGTCCTCGCTCGAGTAGATGAGGAAGAACGTCCGCCAGCGGTACACGTTGGCGAAGATACCCCCGGTCATGATCGCGAGGAGAGGAAGGATCATGTGCTGGAGGACGCTCAGGGCGTAGGCGAGCGGCTCCTTCGGCGGTGGTGCCTTCACCAGTCCACCCCAGGGAAGGATGCGCAGCACCGCGGCGAAAATGAGGATGAGGAAGATGCCGTAGAACCACCCCGGCGCGGCCGACAGCGGCGCGAGGCCGACGATGGCTCGATCCATCAGGCTGCCGTAGCGGCGAGAGAGGGAGAGCGCCATCCGCACCGCAGAGAAGAAGAGGAGCAGCGTCGACGTCCCGAACAAGAGGAGCGTCGACGGAAGTCGCTCCGCCAAGATTCGTCTCACCTCACGTGAGCCGGTGTCGCTCGTGAGTTGCTCGGCCATCCCCAGACGGAGCGAGAGCGCGGTGAACAAGTACTCCAGGCTGCGCCCGGGGAAGAACGGCTTGTCCAGCCCGAGGCGCTCGAACTCCAACCGAGCGAGATCGTCGACCATCTGCGTGAGCACCGTGGCCGGGACTCCACGGTTCGCCGGGTCGAGGAAGATCGAAGACCCGACGTTGGAGCGAACTTCCGCTCTGCGAACGTCGTCCAGCGCACCGCCCATATTGGCGATGATGACGACCAGGTAGCAGCCGACAACCACGGTGACGCCGAGCATCACGGCCTTCAGGGCCAAGTAGCGGGCGATCTGCAGCACGCTCTTCACGGCGGCGCACCTCCTCCCGTAACGGAGTCCCCCCGAAGCACCTGGGGGTTGAAAGAAGGGGCTGCTGCCGTCGGAACGTCAGCAGCCCCTGTGTCACCACGCTAGACCGTACAGCCTCCTAGGGCAGCGGGTTGAGCAGGAACGTGAACGTCTCAGACGGCAGCGGGTAGTCGGCAAACCGTTTGAGCATCACGACCTTCTCGATCGGGTACGCCCTCTCGAGCATGTACGGGCCGCTGGCCACCCAGAAGTGGCCGTAGGTCTTGTAGAAGCTCTCCAACCGCGTCCAGCGGACGACCGCCTCCGACGCGGGCAGGAACTCCTCCATCGTCGGCAGGTACGGGCGGTAGGCCGAAGCCTTGCACTCCGCCAGCTTGGCAGCCAGGATCTCGATCGACGGCCCGGCGATGTAGCTCGCCCAGGTCGTGCCGAGTCGTCCGGCCTTCGTGTTGCTGAACGTGAGGAGGCCTTCCTCTTCCGCCAGGATGCCGAGGGTCAGCGTGTGCCAGAACCCAGGGCCCTGCGCGTAGTACGGGAAGACGACCGATCCGCCGGCGACGCCGAACGCATACGCCGTGATCTCCGCGTCGAGCTGATACGAGTCGGAGTAGTACTCGATGATGAGCGGGCTCTTCTGAACGATCCGGTATCCCTTGTGGATCGTCATGTAGCTCTTGTACGCCGGCACCGCCGCCTCATCGTAGATCTTGCTCTCCGGCTTCGCGCGATCGAACTGGATGATCATCGCCATCACGATGTCGGCCAGCGAAACCTTGCTCCCGTCGTGGAGAGGCGTGTTGTAAAGGTCATCGGGGTAGTAGATGACCGACTTCACCTTCGCCGTCGTCCCCTCGGGGAACGCCTCGCCGATGGTGATCCACTTCTGCGTCGTGGCGTCGAAGTCGTACCACGTGTCCGCGGGGACCTGGATCTCGGGAACGAACGTCAGCGTGCACCACGTGTGGCGCGGGTCGCTGCCGATGGGCAGTCCCTCAAGCGCGAAGACTTCGGCGCGCTCGAAGTGGACCGGCCACACCAACCCGTCTCGCGTGTCGCGCACGTACGCGTATTCGCCCGTCCCACGGATCGGGAACATGTCGTAGACCCAGTTCGATCCGGCGATCGGGTTCCACGGGTTGCTGAGCATGCTGTTGACGAGCACTCTCAGCGTCCCGCCTTCCTTCCGATTCCCGGCGGCGTCCACGAAGTGGGCTGTGTAGCCCCACGCCTGCGAGCCGTAGATCCCGCCCGCGACGTCGGACGCAACCTTGAACTCCGGGATGAACGGCGAGAATGCGGTTCGGTCCACGACCCAGATGCGCTGGGACTCCTTCATGGCGCCCCACATCGCCTCTTCGAAGAGGTCGCGTCGCTCGTCCATCGAGTTGAAGTCGTTGTTCCACAGCTTCTCGGCCACCGTCATGTAGGCGGGCTCGTTCTGGTATGCCTGCCACAGGGGGTCGCTTCGACCGATCTTCGTGTAGTAGTACGCGAAGTTGGTGCCCTGGTCGCGGGCGATCGCCGTCGTGACCCAGCCGCCGGTGTACAGGTTCCACTGCCCGAGCGCGGGATCCGAGTTCATCCAGATCGGCGACGACTCGGCGCCGGTGCGATACAGCCGCGTGGTCTCGAAGCCGAGGTCCTCCAGCAGCCCGGCCACGTAGTCTCCCATCTGCCGTCGCTCGTCCTCGACGCGGATCAGGCAGATGAGGTTCACGACTTCCCCGTTGTAGGTCCACTTGCCATCGGTCTTGACCGCGCCGAGCTTCGGCATCTCCTCGTCGAAGATCGCGGCCGCCTTGGCCTGATCGGGCGAGTAGGCGTCGACGATCTCCTCGTAGATGTCGGCATAGCGAACCTTCGCGTCCGCGAACGGCGCGCTGAGCGAGGTGTACTTCGGGATGGCCAAGCCGCCCATGATCTCGTTCGCCACGTAGTCACGGTCGATCAACCAGTTCATCGCCTCGCGGATGCGGGGAACGGAGAACGGGTTCAGTTTCCCCGTGCCGGGGAAGGTCGGGCCGACCGGGTTGAGCGTGATCTCGCTCGTGGACCCGACGTTCCGCGTGTAGGACAGGTTCGGGTTCGCCCGGACCTGAGCGAACAGGGTGGCATCGGTGATTCCGAAGATGAAGACGTCGGCGTCGCCGGCGTCCACGCGCGCAACCGCCGCGCCCGAGTTGTTCTCCTCCGAAATGATGACTTCGTCAAACCAGGCGCCCGTGCGCGCCATGGCCCCGGCCGCCACCGTGAGGGCCAGAAGGAGAACGACGATCCACTTTGGCCAGTTTCCTCTCTGCATCATCTACAGAGCACCTCCTGCGATCTGTTTCCGCCTACGCAGTCCAGCCGCCCCGCTCCGCGGATTCCTCTTGCCCAGCGCGACAAAAGAGACCCGTCGGCGTCGCGGGCGCCGACCTTCGCTTCTATGCAACCCTAGTGGAGAGTCACGCGACAAGTCTAGCGGCGAATGAGTGAGGAGACAATACCCCCCCTTTGCCCCCCAGAACGCGAGGAAAAGGGAAGCAGGCTCATCTTCTCGCGACTCCGGGGCCGTCCTAGGCCCCCTGGGTCTTCGCCCAGGCGTCTCGCAGTCCCGCGGTTCGGTTGAACACAACGCGGCCTGCCGCGGAGTCCGGATCCACGCAGAAGTATCCCTTGCGCTCGAACTGGAAGCGCTCGAACGGCTTCGCATCGCGAAGGCAGGGCTCGCCTCTGCCGTGACAGATGACGAGGGAGTTCGGGCTTAGGTTGTCCAGCCACGTCCGCTCCCCTTCGACCTGCGTCGGATCCTCCGTCACGAAGAGGTGGTCGTAGAGGCGTGCTTCGAGGTCGACCGCGTGAGCCGCCGACACCCAATGCAGCGTCGCCTTGACTTTCCTCCCATCCGGCGCGTCGCCGCCCCGCGTCGCGGGGTCGTACGTGCACCGGATCTCGGCGAGCTCCCCGCGGGCGTCCCTAACCACGTCGGTGCAGCGGACGAAGTACGCGTAGCGTAGGCGAACCTCTCGTCCCGGCGAGAGCCGGAAGAACTTGCTCGGTGGATCCTCGAGGAAGTCCTCCCGCTCGATGTAGAGCTCCCGAGAGAATGGAGTCTTCCGCGTCCCGGCCGCCGGGTCCTCAGGGTTGTTCACCGCATCGAGCCACTCCATCTCCCCCTCGGGGTAGTTCGTGATGACGAGCCGGATGGGGTCCAGGACGGCCATCACCCGAGGGGACGTGCGGTTCAGCTCCTGGCGTTGGAAGTGCTCGAGCAGCGCGGTGTCGACCATCCCTTGGGACTTCGTGACCCCCGTGGCATGAACGAACTCACGGATCCCTGCCGGGGTGTACCCGCGGCGCCGCATCCCCCGCAGCGTCGGCAGCCGAGGATCATCCCATCCCTCCACGTACCCTCCCTCGACCAGCTGACGTAGCCAGCGCTTGCTCATGACGGTGTGGGTCAGGTTCAGCCGACCGTACTCGATTTGGCGCGGACGCGTGCGAACGGGGAGCTGATCGAGGAACCAGTCGTACAGCGGGCGATGGTTCTCAAAACCGAGGTCGCATGTCGAGTGGGTGACTCCCTCGATTGCGTCGGACTGACCGTGCGCCCAGTCGTAGGTGGGGTAGATGCACCACGCATCGCCTTGGCGGTGATGCGTTGCGCGAAGGATCCGGTACATCACCGGATCGCGCATGTTCAGATTCGGGTGGGCCATGTCGATCTTCGCGCGCAGGGTTCTGGAGCCGTCGGGAAACTCGCCGGCGCGCATCCGGCGGAACAGGTCGAGGTTCTCCTCCGGGGAGCGATTCCGATACGGGCTGTCCTTCCCGCGAGGCGTGATGACCTGTCCGTCCGTCTCGACGGCCGTTCCGCGATACTCGCTGACCTCCTCTGCGGAGAGATCGCAGACGAACGCCTTTCCGGCTCGGATCAGCACCTCCGCCCACTCGTAGAGCTGCTCGAAGTAGTCGGAAGCGAAGTAGACGTCTCTCCAATCGACGCCGAGCCACCGCATGTCCTCGATGATCCCATCCACATACTCCTGCTCCTCTTTGGTCGGATTCGTGTCATCGAAGCGCAGGTTGAACACCCCGCCGAACTCCTGGGCGATCCCATAGGCAAGCAGAAACCCCTTGGCGTGGCCGACGTGGATATAGCCATTCGGTTCCGGAGGCCATCGCGTCTGGACCTTGCCGTTGTTCTTTCCGAGACGCAGGTCTTCCCGAACCATGTCACGGATGAAGTCGGTCGTCGTTTGGTTCACGCTCTCTTCCCGCCTTACTGCCCCATCTCCGGAACCTCCTGGAGTGCGAAACACACGCGCCCGCTGCGCATGAGTGGACAGTCTAGCGCGGAGCCTTCGCGTGAGCCAGGGGACACCGAAGCCGCGCGACCGGATGCGGTTGCAGCGAGGCTTGGCAGATGGGCTTGCCGATCCACGTGGCGGCGAAGACTTGCGTCGGTCCCAGCGCTGTGCCCCGTGCCGGTCGTCAGGCTCCGCTGTGAAGAGAACCCGGTCGAATCGCGTCAAAGAGAGATCCGGCGACCGCGAGCCGGCGACGTTTCGGTGATGTCGATCACCCCGAGTGAACGCTGTTCACTCACGCTTGACCGTTGTTCACTCTCCATCTAGAATGGCTTCATGGAGACTGAACGCCTACACGAGGTGGGGAGAAGGCTGAGACACCTAAGGCGTCAGCGTGGAATGACCCTCCGCGCCCTCTCCGAGCAGTGCGGCCTTTCGGTCGGATTCTTGTCGCAGATCGAGCGCGGCCTCTCGTCGTTCTCCATTCCATCCCTGCGGGCGATGTGCGAGGCGCTCGACGTCGCCCTCGCTGACATGTTGGTGATGTCCAACGGCCCTGGGAAGGCGTTCCTTGTCGATCCTCGCCCCGCGGCGATCACGAAGGGGGACAATCGCTCGTACGTGAACCTGTCGGATACATCGATCAAGTACCGTTTCTTGAGCGCCGAGTTTCCGGGTCGCCGGTTCGAGGTGCTCATCGGGGAGATGAGGCAAGGCAGCGCTCACGAGCCGCACATCCACGACGGAGAGGAGTTCGGCTACGTCTTGGACGGTGCGCTCGACCTGACCATCGCGGGCGACAAGCACCGCCTGGGCGCCGGGGATAGCTACCACCTGCTCGGAGCGACGTCCCACCGGTGCGCGGCGTCCGAGTCCGGGGCGAAGGTGTTGTGGGTGCAGACGGCGCGCTACGCCAAGGCGATCGCCCTCTTGGGCGCCGATCTCCCGGATCTCCCTACGCACCAGGACAAGCGGGTTCCTCTCTTGGGAGGCGACGACAGCGGCGAACACGTCAAGCTGTCGGAAAGCACCGTCTGCTACCGCTTTCTCAGCGGCACCCTCCCCGCGGGCACCCTGGAAGTGCTCGTAGCGGAGATTCCGTCGGATTACGCGCAGGACCTAGGGGCGTACGAGGGAGAGGAGTTCGGGTTCGTGCTCGAGGGGCGGATCCGGCTGACGATTGGGGAAGAGGACTACGTCCTCGGATCCGGCGACTGCTATCACCTCCCCGCGCTCAGCCACAGGGGCTGCGCGACCACGCAGGACGGCGGAGCCAAGCTGCTGCTCGCCCGGTCCGCCCCGGCGTCGATCGAGACGGAGCGGGTGTGGCAGGCGGCCACGGAAAGCTCTCTACTGGGGACGACCGACGGCGGTCGTCCAAAGCTTCGACCATCAGGAGGAAGCAATGTATAGGCTCAGCACGGACGTGGGGGGCACGTTCACCGACGGCGTTCTCCTCGACGAGAAGACGGGGAAGGTCAAGCTCAGCAAGGTGTCCTCCACCCCGCACAACCCCGCGATCGGGACGATCGAATGCATCGAGAAGTGGGATGTGCCTTTGCGGGATGCTTCTTTCCTGTCGCACGGCACCACCGTCGTCATCAATGCGCTGATCGAGGGAAAGGGCGCAAAGACCGCGCTTATCACCACGCATGGCTTCCGCGACGTGCTCGAGATCGGGCGCTCGAATCGGACGGAGATGTACGACGCGCTCTACGCGAAGCCCCGTCCCCTCGTCCCCCGGCGGCTGCGGCTTGAGGTGCGGGAGCGAATCGACGCGGACGGTCGGGTCGTCGAGCCGTTGCGCGAGGAGGACCTCGAGAACCTCGTCCCGGTGCTGGTCGGGGAGAAGGTGGAGTCCGTCGCGGTGTGCCTGCTCAACGCGTACGCCAACCCGGAGCACGAGACGGCGATCGGCACGTTCCTCGGCCGACGCCTCCCCGGGGTCACCGTCACATTGTCTCACCTCATCACCCGCCGGTATTACGAGTTCGAGCGAACAAGCACGGCGACGCAGAATGCCTATGTGATGCCGGTCGTTCGCCGCTACCTGGACCAGCTCGAGGCGGACCTGCGCAAGCGGGGGTTCACCCAGATCCTGCAGATCATGCAGTCGAACGGTGGCGTCATGGCGGCGTCGGTCGCGCGAGACATGCCCATCGCAATGGTTGAGTCCGGCCCGGCGGGCGGCGCGATCGGTGCGGCTCAGCTCGCCAAGTTCGCGGGATTCGCCAACGTCATTTCGTATGACATGGGGGGAACCACAGCGAAGACGTCGATCATCACCGGAGGCCTTCCCGAGACGGCGGAGCAGTACGTCGTCGAGGGGCGACCGATTCTTCTTCCCGTGGTCGATCTGCGCGAGATCGGGGCGGGAGGCGGATCGATTGCGTGGATCGACGAGGCCGGCGCGATGCACGTCGGTCCACACAGCGCCGGTGCAGAGCCGGGACCGGCGTGCTACCTGCGCGGCGGTACCGAGCCCACGGTGACGGATGCGAATCTCCAGCTTGGGATCCTTGATCCGGATTACTTCCTTGGCGGGGAGATGGCGATCTCGAAGAGCCATGCGCACGACGCCATCAAGAAAGTCGCCGATCACTTCGACCTGAGTGTCGACGAAGCCGCCTTGGGGATCGTCAAGATCGTGAACACCAACATGTCCGGTCTGCTCCAGTCGATGACCGTAAAGCGGGGCTACGACCCACGGGAGTTTGTCATGGTCGCGTTCGGCGGAGCGGGCCCGATCCACGCCGCGGCGATCGCCAAGGAGTTGCACATTCCTACGGTGATCGTTCCCCCGTACTCGGGGGTGTTCTCCGCCTGGGGCATGCTCATGGCGGACTTGCGCCATGATCTCGGGCAGACGTACATCGCGCCGCTCCACACGGCCGACGTCGGCGAGTTGAACGGCACGTTCGCCTCGCTTGAGGGAAAGATCCGCGAGGTCTTCAAGAAGGAGAACGTCGACGCGGCGCAGATTGCGATGTCCTATCAGCTGGACCTTCGCTATGTCGGCCAAGAGCACACGCTCGCCGTCGTCGCGTCGTATCCGGTGACCCAATCGGCGAAAGCGACGCTGGCCGCGGCGTTCGACGAAACGCACCTCCGGGTATACGGTCACAATGCTCCCGACGAAGCGAAGGAGATCGTGTCCCTCAAAGTGGTCGGAATCGGGAGTGTGAACAAGCCTGTGCTCGAGAAGATCGAGCGGGGCTCGAAGACACCGCCCGCTCAGGCTCGCCTGGGAGAGCGCCCCGTGTATGTCGGCAACGACCGCCACCAGCCGTTCGCCATTTACCGGCGCGAGCGACTTCTCGCCGGCAACGTGATCGAGGGCCCGGCGCTGATCGAGGAGGTCACGGCGACCACGACGGTTGAGCTGAAGCAAGTCTGCCGCGTCGATGAGTATGGAACCCTGATCATCTCCGTCCACGAGGAGGAGCGATGAAGATCGATCCCGTCACCCTGGAGGTCATCCGCAACCGGCTGATCGCGGCGAGCCGCGACATCCGACGGACCGTCGAGCACGCCGCATACTCCCCGATCCTCTATGAGGTCGTCGACTTCAGCTGCGGGATCCTTGACGGCGACGCCAATCTGATCGCCGAAACGCCAGGACTTCCCATCTTCCTCGCGAACCTGGGATACGCCGTGCAGTCGACCTACGAAACGATCGGCCGGGCGAATCTCCGTCCCGGAGATGTCATTCTGTGCAACGACCCGTACAGCGGCGGCGGCACGCACTGCCCTGACCTCGTGGCTCTGTGCCCCGCCTTCCACGACGGCGAGATCCTCGGATGGGCCGCGTTCCGCGGTCACACCGTGGACATGGGAGGCATCTACCCTGGTGGTTGGTACAGCGACACGGTCGAGGTCTTCCAGGAAGGCTTTCGCCTTCCCCCCGTGAAACTGCTCGTCGAAGGGAGGAGCAACGAAGACGTCTTCCGCCTGATCCGCGCCAACACCCGAGTTCCCGACGCCGTGCTCGGGGATGTCCGCGCGATGGTCGCCGCCGTTCGCAAGGGGAGTCAGCGGTTCTCGGAGGTGATCGACCGGTTCGGAGCCAGGACCGTGAGCGGCGCGCTTGCGGAGATCCTGTCGCAGGGCGAGCGACTCGCTCGTGCCGCGGTCCGCCGGATACCAAACGGTGTCTACACGGCCGACGCCATTCTCGATGGGGATGGAAACGACGACGCGCCGCTCGACGAGCAACTTGTCCTGAAGTTGACGATTACCGTGAACGACGACGAGATGGTCGCCGACTACACGGGGACGGGGCCTCAGAGTCGGGGGCCGATGAACACGCCGGAGCCGTCGACGATCTCGGCGACCCGCTACGCGTTCAAGATCGTGACGACTCCCCACCTGCCGAGCAACGAAGGCTTTTTCCGCGCCCTGCGGATCGTCATCCCGGACGGCAGCTTCCTCAAGCCCGCCTTCCCGGCGGCGTGCGCCATGTGGCCGACACCGTCGTCGACGATCCCGGACCTGTTCCTCAAGGCGCTCGCTCCGGCGATCCCGGATCAGGTGCGCGGCGGGTACTTCGGCGACTCGATGGCCAACTTCCTCTACGGCATGGACCCGAAGACGAAGAAGTACTACGTCTGCGCCGAGGCCGATGCCGGCGGATACGGCGGAAAGCCGTACGAGGACGGGGAGTCCGCCCTGTTCTCGATGACCCTTGGCGACACCTACAACGTGCCCGCCGAGGTGGCGGAGATTCGGTACCCGTGGCGGGTCGAGCGGTTCGAGCTCACTCAGGACTCCGGTGGCGCCGGCAAGTTCCGCGGTGGTCTGGGGGTCCAGAGGGAGTATCGGCTCGGCTGTGACGCCGGCATGACCGTGACCGCCGACCGGGTGCTGTACACGCCGCCGTGGGGTCTCTTCGGCGGCAAGCCCGGCAAGACGAACATCACCGTCGTTCGTCGACAGGACGGCCGAGAGGAGCGGTGGAGGAAGATCTCCAACCTTCCGCTCGCCAAGGGAGAGGTCGTCAGCTTCCAGGGCGGCGGCGGCGGCGGCTACGGGAATCCACTCGACCGCGATCCCGCCATGGTGGCCGACGATGTCGCGAACGGCTATGTGTCTCTCGAGTCGGCGCACTCGGACTACGGCGTGGTCCTCGATCCCGAGACCCTCGCCATCGATCGGACCGCGACGGCCGCGCTGCGCAAGAAGCTCGGCAAGGCGGGTGAGACGCGGTGACCGGCGAACGCCTCCGGCTGGAGTTCGAACGAGGTGGGGTGCTCATTGCGAACGTTCTCTCCGACGAGGCGCCGCAGACGATCGCCGCCGTGTTGTCCGCCCTTCCGATCGAGACGACGGCGTACCACACGCGATGGTGCGGTCGCGAGGTGTACTTCCCGGTGACGCTCGGCCGCTCCGGGCCCCCGAGGGAGAACGACACGTCGACGGTGAACGCCGGCGACGTGATCTACTGGCGGGAGTGGGAGAAGTCCGACGGCGCGAGCGAGGCGCTCTCGGTCTACTACGGCGCCGAGGTGGTACGCGATCACCGTGGGTTCCTGCCGGTGAACGTCTTCGCCCGGGTGACTCAGGACCAGTGGCCGAAGATCGCCGAGATCGGCGTGCGGATATGGCAGCACGGCGTGGAGAGGATCCGCGTGGCGCGGATCGACCGGGACGATGAGCCGCACTCTGCGGATCGAATCGCCAAGGAGCGGAAGACATGACGATCCCAAACGTGTACAGCAAGCGGTTGGCCGCAGTGCAGCGCGAGTTGGCGTCTCGCTCTGCCGGCCTCTTGATCGTGGGCCTGTCTGCATCGCTCCGCTACCTGACGGGGTTCACCGACGAGCCGGGGGAGCGTCTTCTGCTCCTCTTGGTGCCGCGGGGCGGCGATCCAGGCTTCGTCGTCCCGGAACTCTACGCCGACCAGGTGAGGGCCGTCACCGGCTTCGAGAGGTTGTTCGTGTGGGCCGATCACGAAGGTCCGGACAGCGTGCTCGCCTCCGCACTGGACGCGGTCGCCCGGACGCCGGGAGCGGTTCTGGTCGAGGAGTGCCTCTGGTCAGGGTTCCTGTTGGCCTGTCAGAAGTCTCTGCCAACACGCTCGTTCGGCAGCGGAACACCGGTCTTGGCGCCCCTTCGCATGCAGAAGGACCCGCA
>JAQTVA010000010.1:15955-22179 GCA_028707055.1 Candidatus Bipolaricaulis sp.
ACCGGCTGCAGAGGCGAACTGGGAGGAGGCACGTGCGTGGCTGAAGGAAGCGGCAAGAGGTGATGCAGCGTGAGGATCCTAAGGCTTTTCTTTGTGACGGCGGTGCTTTCGGCGCTCGCCGTCGGTTGGTTGGGCTTCACCGGACTGGGCGCTACGGACAACGTGGCGGTGATCAACGGGTATCCGGTCATCACGGCGGACCCGGCGACGGCGTCGGACTGGTACGACACGGAGACGATGTACAACCTGTACAGTCCGCTCGTCTATCCCGCGCCGGAGGGCGGAGTTCGGGCCCACCTGGCGACCCAATGGGAGCCGGTTGAGGGCGACTTCGCTCACTGGCGATTCGTGCTTCGGCAAGGCGTGAAGTTCCACTCCGGGAACGAGCTGACGGCCGAGGACGTCGCGTTCTCGATGACGCGGTTCATCGGAATGGGACGCGGAAACTCGGGCCCGCTCGGAAAGGTTGCCGCGACGACCGTCGATCGATACACCGTCGACTTCCTCCTCGACAAGCCGAGCGCCATCTTCCCGGACCTCCTCGTGCTGTTCTTCCCGGTGGAGAAGGCTCTCGTGTTGGCGAACCTCAAGTCGGGGAACTACGGCGAGTTCGGCGACTACGGCGAAGACTGGTTGACCACGCACGACGCCGGAACCGGGCCGTATCAGATGACGAGCCACATCCCCGGCCAGCGCCTCGACGCGATCCGATTCGTCGACTACTTCGAGGGATGGTCGAATGAAGGCTGGGGTCCGGATGAAGTCCCGATCGAGCAACTGGTCTTCATCATGGAGACGGACTACACGACGCTGATGACGCTTCTCAAGAGCGGCGGGCTGGATCTCGAGATCAACGGTGGGTGGACTCTGCCGCAGCTTCAGGAGATCCAGAAGGACCCGACGCTCGCGTTTTCGAGCGTGTGGGCGCAGAACGTGACGGTGTGGATGAACTCGAAGCTCCCGCCGACCGACGACGAGCACTTCCGGAAGGCGATCCTGTACGCCTTCGACTATGAAGGCATCGTCGGCCCGTGGATGGACTTCGGAAACGGCGAGACCGGGATTCTCCTGCCGAACATGCCCGGGTACGTGCCCATCGAGCCGCAGCCCCGCAAGCAGAACCTCGAGAGGGCACGCCAGGAGCTCGCGCTGTCCAAGTACGCGAACGACCTCAAGAGCCTGAGCGTCTCCTACCACTTCTGCGGGGGCCTCGACTTCGAGGAAGAGATCGGTCTGCAACTTCAGGCGGACATGGCGCAGCTCGGCGTGACCGTGGAGGTCACGGGCCCCCCGTGGCCGCAGTACTCGGCAGAGTGCGCGTCCGCCGAGAGCACCCCGAACATGACGATCTTCCTGTTCGGCCCTCAGTCCGCGCCCACGCACGACTACTACACGTATGCGATGTTCGCCCCGAAGGGGCTCGGCTGGATCTTCGAGGCTCACTGGTTCTTTGAGGACCCCGAGATCATCCAGCTCCTGGAGGCGACAAGGGCGGAGGCCGATTCGGTCAAGCGTCTTGCGCTCTACGAGCAAGTGCAGCCGCTGATCGCGGGGCACGCGCTGGCCTTCTATCCGTATCAGAAGCCGACTCTGTTCGCCCGCCAGGCGTACATCGTTGGTCCCAAGGAGATCATCGTCTTCATTGGTCCGAGCGAGAACATGCACATGTGGCGGATCAACCTGAAGGCGAAGGAAGCGATGGGGCGATAGCCCTTGACGGGGGGGCGGGGCCCTCGAGCCTCGCCCTCCCCTGTTACTTGGAACCGAGTTCGCAAGGACAGCATGGCGAAGTACATCAGTCTTAGGCTCCTGCAGTCGGTGTTCGTCCTCTTCGGACTCTCGCTGTTGATCTTCTTCATCGCTCGGGTTGTCCCCGGGGACCCCGCCCGCCAGGCGCTCGGCCTCCTGGCGTCGCAGGAACAGGTGGAGCGGGTGCGAGAGCAGATGCACCTGAACGACCCGTTTCCCGTTCAGTACTACTACTGGCTTCGGTCTCTACTGCGCGGAGACCTCGGCGTGTCGTCGTACACGCGGCGGCCGGTCACGACGGACCTTCGTCAGTACATCCCGGCGACGCTGGAGTTGATCCTCTTCGCCACGCTGATCTCCTTCATCATCGGACAGGTCACCGGCGTGCTCGCCGGGTACTTCCGCAACTCGTGGTTTGACGGGGCGTCTCGCCTCGTGTCGTACCTCGGGATCGCCACGCCGTCGTTCGTGATCGCCATCTTGCTCCTGTTCGTGTTCAGCCAGCTCCTGAAGCTGGCGCCCGGGATCGGCAGAATCCCGATCATGATGAAGGCCCCTCCGACGCGAACGGGGTTCATGATGATCGACGGACTTCTCGCCGGTCGACTGGACGTGACGCTCACAGCGCTCAAGCACATCCTTCTTCCGGCGTTCAGCCTGGCTGTCATCCACATTGCCCAGGAGGGACGCATCACGCGGACGTCGATCGTGGAGACGATGCAGAAGGACTACATCACGCTTCACAAGGTCCATGGAATCCGCACCGGCCGTATCCTGTTCAAGTACCTGCTCCGCCCGTCGATCATTCCGACCGTCACGGTGATGGGCCTCGACTTCGCGTTCCTGATGTCGAACGCGTTCCTCGTCGAGACGGTGTACATGTGGCCGGGTTTCTCCCGCTACGCCATGACGGCCATGCTGAACAAGGACCTGAACGCCATCGTCGCCGTCGTCTTGGTCATCGGGCTGACCTTCGCTCTCGTCAACCTTCTCGTCGACATCATCATCATGTTCCTCGATCCCACGGTTCGTCTGCGACAAGGAGGTGCGTAGGCCATGCGTGACGAGACGAAAGCCAACCTCCTTGCCGCGTGGCGCCAGCGTCGGCGCAACCTGGCCCACGGCTGGTACAAGTACTCGCGCAACCCGCTGTCCGTGATCGGATTGGCCGTGCTCGCTCTGATCGTGCTGGTGGCCATCTTGGCCCCGTACATCGCTCCGTACCCGGGCCACGCCAAGGCGTACACGAACTTCCGCGAAGCGAGCCAGCCGCCGAGCGCCAAGCACTTCTTCGGCACCGACCGGATCGGCCGAGACATCTTCAGCAGGACGCTCTTCGGATACCGCTTCTCCTTGATGATTGGCGCCGTCGTGCTGGCTTTGGGAGTGGCTCCGGGCGTCATCCTCGGTCTCCTCGCAGGGTATCGGCGAGGGACGTGGATCGAGGTGGTCATCATGAGGGTGACGGACGTCTTCCTCGCGGTGCCTCCCCTCGTGCTGGCGCTGGCGATCACGGCGATGCTGACTCCGAACCTGCTGAACCAGATGATGGCCATCGCCCTGGTCTGGTGGCCGTGGTACTCGCGTCTCGTGTTCTCGCTCGCGTCATCGCTGCGGAACGAGTACTTCGTGAAGGAGGCGGAGCTCACCGGTGCCAGTCAGTTCCACATTCTGTTCCGCGAAATCCTTCCCAACTGCTTTGCCCCGATCATGACGAAGATGACGCTCGACATGGGTCTCGTCATCCTCATCGAGTCGACCCTCAGCTTCGTCGGGCTCGGCATCCAACCGCCGAAGCCTGCGTTGGGGACGATGGTCGCCGAGGGGGCAAAACGACTCCCGGCGGAGTGGTGGTCGACGATCTTCCCGGCGCTGGCCATCGTGATCGTCATCCTTGCCTTCAACCTGATCGGAGACGGTCTGCGCGACGTCTTCGCTGTGGAGGACGTGTGATGCCCAATCGATCGCCCCTCCTTGAGGTCCGGAGCCTGCATGTCGGGTTCCGCATTTTCGAGGGCCATCTCCGCGTCCTCGATGGCGTCACTCTTTCGGTTCATGAGGGCGAGCGGGTCGGACTCGTCGGCGAGACCGGGTGCGGGAAGACGACGACCGTGAAGTCGGTGCTGCGGGTGCTCCCCATGCCCCCGGCCAAGGTGACCGGCGGCGAGATCCTCTACCGCGGTCGCGATGTGCTGAAGATGCATCGCCACGCGCTCCACATCCTACGGCGGCAGGAGCTGACCGCCATCTTCCAGGACCCGCTCCAGTCGCTGAATCCGGTGTTCACAATCGGCTCGCAGCTGCGCGACATCGTCCGCGATTCGATGCGAACTCCGGAGGGGAAACCGCTTTCGCGTCGAGAGATCGAGGCGCGCTGCATTCAGGCGCTTGAGGAGACGGGGATGCCTGATCCGGCTCGCATCATGTCGAACTACCCCATCCAGCTGTCGGGCGGGATGCGACAGCGCGTCTGCATCGCGGAAGCCCTATCGACCAACGCCCGCCTGCTGCTGGCCGACGAGCCGACCACCAATCTCGACGTCACGATTCAGGACCAAATCCTTCGCAAGCTCGATCGGCTCGTCGACCAGAAGGGGGCCTCCGTCCTCATGATCACCCACTCCATGGGCGTGGTTCGCGATCTGACACAGCGGATCTACATCATGTACGCCGGCTCCGTGGTGGAAACGGGGCCGACCCGGCAGCTTCTCGCTTCCCCTCGCCACCCGTACACCGAGGGACTGATGGCGAGCGTCCCACGCCTGACGGGACGCGGCGTCAGCGAAGGGATCCCGGGACGCATCCCGAACTACCTTGCCCCCCCTCCGGGGTGCCGGTTCCACCCCCGCTGCCCGCATCGGATGCCGGAGTGCTCGGTCGAAGCGCCGCCGATGTTCGACGTCGGGGCCGATCAGCGCGCCGCCTGCTACCTCTACCGGAGGCCCTCGCCATGACGGAACCCATCCTCGAAGCTCGCGGACTGACCAAGTTCTTCCCCACCAAGCGGGGCACGGTGCGGGCCGTAGACCAGATTGACTTTGCGATGGCACCCGGCGACACCCTCGGCCTCGTCGGCGAATCGGGCTCGGGAAAGACGACGACGGCCCAGTGCGTCGTAGGGATCTACGCGCCGACGCAGGGCGACATCCTGTTTCAGGGACGATCGATCGGCGCCACGGCCGCGAAGCGCAGCCGCGACCTGAAACGAGAGATCCGGATCGTGTTCCAGGACCCCGGATCGTCGCTCAACCCGAAACGCACCATCAAGCAGATCCTCGCGACTCCGCTTGCCGTTCACCGCATGGCATCGGGGCGGGAACAGCTGGCGCGAATCAGCGCGCTCCTCGAGCGGGTCGAGCTGCCACCGACCGAGTATCTGTACAAGCATCCGCAGTCGATCGGAGGTGGAGAGAAACAGATGGTCGCCATCGCCCGCGCGCTCGCAACCGACCCGTCGTTCGTCGTCCTCGACGAGCCCACGTCGGCGCTCGACGTCTCGGTCCAGGCCAAGATCATCAACCTCCTCCTCGGTCTCCAGAAGGAGATGGGCCTGACGTACCTGTTCATCACACACGACATGTCGCTGATGCGCAACGCGGCGTCGCGCGTGGCGATCATGTACCTCGGGAAGCTGAGCGAGATCGCGGACACGGCCGACTTCTTCCAGATGCCGCTTCATCCGTACACCAAGATGCTCCTCTCCTCGATCCCCGTCGTGTCGGACGAAGAGGAGAGCCTGAAGCCGGCGAAGGGGATCTCGCGGGGCGAGATCCCGAGCCCTGTCAACGTCCCTCCCGGCTGCAGCTTCCACTCCCGCTGTCCGAGTCGGATGGAGATCTGCGACAAGGTCGATCCGACCACCGTGGAGGTCGCGCCGGGGCACGTGGTTCGGTGCCATCTGTTTCCGCTGCGGAGGGAGATCTCGTGACCCGGCGGCTTGCCGTAGACATCGGTGGCACGTTCACCGACCTCGTGGCTCTGGATGAGGCGACGGGCGAGCTGGCTCTCGGAAAGACCCTGACGACCCCCGGCAACTTCGCCGACGGCGTTCTGGACGCTATCGCGGAGAGCGACGTCGATCTCGCCGCCGTGTCGCAGTTCGTGCATGGAACGACGGTCGTGATCAATGCGCTCACCGAACGAACCGGGTGCCGAGTCGCCCTGGTCACGACCCGAGGGTTCCGCGACGTCCTGGAGATCCAGCGGGCGAACCGAACCGACATGTACAACCTCCTCTATCGCAAACCGGTGCCGTTCGTCCCGCGTGCCCTGCGGTTCGAGGTTCGCGAACGCGTCACGTGGTCGGGCGAAGTTCTCGAGCCGTTGTGCGACCAGGACGTCGTCGATGTCGCGGCGGAGTGCCGTCGCCGCGGGGTGGAGGCCATTGCCGTCTGCTTCCTTCACGCGTACGCCCATGAGGAGCATGAGGAGCGCGCGAAGCGCCTGCTGGAGGAGGGTTGTCCGGGAATCCCGGT
>JAQTVA010000119.1 GCA_028707055.1 Candidatus Bipolaricaulis sp.
CTTGCGGGACGCGCGCGACAACGTGGGCAAAGGCCGCGAGGGCCACATCGACGCCCTTCTCTCGAGAGAGTCGTCCGAGACAGAGCAGCACGGGAGGATGGAACACCAACGGGGATGGAGGCGCGGAAGGCGGCTCCTGCGCGTTGTAGATCACGGAGGAATGGGATGAGATCGCGGGCACCAGGTCGCGTCCCAGCCCGAGCATGGCATCCGAACAAGCGACAACCCAGTCGGCGTTCTCGAGGGTTCTGCGCACGAAGGCGTCGCAGCTGCGGGGCCAGGCGCCGAGGAGAGAGACGAGCCAGGGAGTCGGATGTGCCGTCAAGGTGAGAAGCTGGAAGAGATCGTTGGCGCTGACCGCGGCGGTGTGGAGAAGGTCCGGATCGAACATGCGTTTCAATCGAAGGACCTCCTTCCGCACCTTCGCCAGACGCTCTGGGTTTCCTAGAACCGCGGCAAACGGGAGGCGATAGACGGGGATCCCTTCGAAGGAGTCGTCTACGGGCAGGTCGGAGCGTTCGCGCTCCGTGATCACGAGGAACTCGTGACCTCGGTTCCGCATGGCGCGGAGGAGGTGACTCGCCATGATCTGCACTCCTCCGATCGAGGGAGGGAACACGGCGGACCAGAACATCACGCGCATCGGCCGACTCCTGGCTCAAGCCGTCGGATGACGTCCGGTCTGCACGACATCCGCCAAGAGGCGTTGGGATGTCCCGGCCTCCCGTCCGTCTCACTCCTCATGCGGCTCCTCTTTCTCCGTCCGCCGGAAGTCGCGCCAGGTCCTGACGAGCTGGAAGAAGTCATCGTCCATGGCCCATCTCCGGGAGAGGTTCCCGGGGTGCAGTCGACGATCCATGAGAACGTCGGGGATGACGTCGACAATCGCGCCCTGCTGCGCGGCACGCAGAGCCCAAACGAGCTCCACGTGCTGCTGCGCCCCGCTCTCCTCGAAGAGGCCGAAGTGTTCGAACGTCTCTCGGGGGGTCAAGAGCGTGGAGGCGCTCCACCCTGAGATCGGTCGGGAGAGGGAGGATCCTTGGTGGAGCCTTTCCTCCTCAACCAGCTCAGGAACCCAGAAGTTGCGGTACTGCGTGAAGCAGAGGTGGATCTCGGCGCGCTCGACGAGCCGCGTCATCTGCCGAGCCAGCTTCTCCGGGCGCCAGAGGTCGTCCGCATTGAGAAAGGCGATGTGCGTGCCGGAAGCCGCACGAACCCCTGTGTTCATCGCGGCGGCCACCCCGAGGTGACGTTGGTGCAGGTAGGCGAGTCTCGTGCCGAACGATCGCACGACGTCCACGGTGCGATCCGTAGAGCCATCATCGACGACAAGGATCTCCTGTGGAGGACGGGTCTGCTCGAGAGCGCTTTCGATGGCCTCTCCGACGAACGGCGCGGCGTTGAAGGCCGGGATTATGCAGCTTACCGATGGCGGTCTCACAGCGTCGGGCATTCCATAGCACTGCGGAGGGCTAGCCACCTGCCTTCGCCTCGAAGCCTTCCCAGAGATCATCCTGGTCGGTTCCAGGAGTCGGGGGTTCGAGGGCAAGCAGGTCGGCCATATCGCGGTACACCGTGAGCTTCGGCTCACGATACGGACGTTTCTCAGCACATCGAGTGCGGGGCGTCGTCTTGGAGGGCGGGGCGCCGACGAGGACGGTCCGCAGAGCGTCCTCGGCCTGAAGCTCCCCAAGGATGCGGTCGATGTCGGCCCGCGCGCGCTCGGCCGTCACATCAAACTCGAGGGAGATCGTGTCGGCCATCTCTGCCGCCCCCTTTCCTTCCTCCAGGAGTTCCCAAATCCTTCCACCCACGCCATCGAGGCTGTAGTAGGTGCCTTTCGCCAGGTTGATCATGATCGCTTCGCCGTCAAGCACCCGCGCAGCGATGTCGTCGTGGTTCGGGGTGTACCGCGGCTCGGGCTCCATAGTCTACCCCCTTCGTCATCAAGGCCTCTGCGCAATTCTACATCGGGACGCGACTCTCAGCGATCGGCACGTGTCCTCTCTGTGAGGTACGGCGCGCCGAGAGCGAGAGTGGCCACCCAGTCGCGGTTCTGCTCAAACCATACGACGCACTTCCGCAACCCGACATCGAGCGACGTCGTGGCTTTCCAGCCGACAACGTCGCAGGCATGGCCGACGTCCGCCCCGCAATCGGCGGAATCGACTGGATGCGCTGCCGAGCTGTGGATCGTCGGCGTGCGACCCATGATCCGGGCAAGGCGTTCGACGACCTCGATCACTGAGGTGAGCGTTCCCGTGCCAAGATCGATGATGTGCAGTCCTGCGAGACGAGTCGATGCGACCAACCCCGCGACGACGTCCTCGACGTACGTGAAATCGCGCCGCTGCGTCCCATCCCCAAGAATTTCCACGGGTTCCCCCTCACCGATGGCGCGGACGAACCGGAAGACGCTCATCTCTGGGTGTCCAGCGGGGCCGTACACCGTGAACAGCCTGGCGATCACGACATCGATCCCATACGTTTCGTGGTACAGGCGTACGAGCTGTTCGGCGGCCCGCTTCGACGTCGCGTACGGCGAGTCGCTGGATGGTTGGACGGCTCCCCTCGTTGAGTCAAGAACGGGTGCGCCTGCGGCGCCGGGCCTGGTGGAAACGGAGTACACAGCCGCAGTGGATGCGAGAACGATGTGCGGCACCCCCCTGAGTCGGCACAGCTCCAGGAGATTGAGTGTCCCTACGACATTCGACTCGTAGTACGCGGAGGGACTCTCGAGGCTGCGGCGGAGGCCGACCTGGCCCGCCAGATGGATGACCGCGCCGACCGGCTCGCCGATCCGGAACTCACCCTCCAGCGTGCGTCCAAGCGCTGCCTGGTCTGTCAGATCGGCACGGCAGAACCGGAAGCCCGGCTGTCCCACGAGGCGCCCCAGACGCCACTCCTTCAGGCGGACATCGTAGTCGGTGCTCAGGTTGTCGATGCCGAGGACGGAGGAACCGGAGCGAAGCGCGAACGTCACGACGTGTGCGCCGATGAATCCGGCACACCCCGTCACCAAGACCCGCACGTTGGGTCACCTCCACTGGCGAGCACGTAGTCCAAGCCACAGTCGGCCGGATGCCAGTCTACCTCGCCTTCCGTCGGAACGAAGCGGAGAGCGTCCGTCCGGGCAACTTGGACGGCTGTCGAGTGTGGCAGAACGGAAGAAGAGTCCGGCATCGCGGTTCGTCGGCAGCGGTGTCCCGCCGAAGCCGGGCCGCTTCGCAGAAAAGCGGCGGGCCCTGGTCTCGCTCTCAGGGCCCGCCCCACCCGCTGTGGTCTCTTCCTCTCTTCCTGTGTTCGCGGTGAAGTTCGTCCGCGGGTGGCGATTCACCCTAGCACGAATCGCGCCGCGATACCAGTCCGAAAACCGATGCAGCGGGTGAGCCGATGGGCTACTCGGTCCCAGAGGTCCCACGGTGGAATCCTGCCGGCACCGATCGCCGGCAGCATGCGAGGTCAGCTCTCCGCGCGACGTCACGTTCCCGACGAAGGGCCGCTCGTCTGCCCGCGGATGCGTGAGAGGCTCGAGGCCAATCGCTGCCTGGTGGTGGCTCGCCCCAGGGAGAGAGGAGGGAATGGGGCGGGATAGACGAATGGCCGCGCGCGGTCGATGCAGAAGACCGCGGGAGACCTGATTGAGCCGCGCCACGATGTCTAGCGGCGTGCCGGGGGCGGCATGGTCTCTGACTCCGCCCCAGCGCGGCGGACGACGCGCTTCAGCTTCCCGGAACGCTCCAGCGGGAGCTCCGTGACGGCCGAAACGCGAACTCGGAACGCGGGGTGCAACCTCCGGAACTCTGTCTGAATCCGATGATCAAGATCGAGGGGCAACGAGCCGTGAGGCACCACGCGAACCTCGACCTCGCCAGCCACCTCCTGGACAACCTGGAACTGCCGGACCTGGGCGAGAGGAACTCCCTGGGGCGTCTTCCGCGCGCATCCGTTCAGCACGGTTGTGAGGACGACGAGTGGAGACACGCGGCGGGAGTCGGGTAGGAAGATGAAGTCATCCGACCTGCCGTCGATGGCGGCCAGCGTCGGCGTGTTGGCCCCGCAGGAACAGCGGTGCGGCTCTGCGCGATCCCACGTTGCATGATCGCCGAGATCGTATCGGATGAACGGCATGGTTCGGTTGTAGAGGTTGGTGACGACGACGCGGCCTTCCACCCCTGGCGGGACCGCAATACCCTGCTCGTCGACCAACTCGATGATGCACGAATCCGTGTTCACGTGGAGAACGCCGTGCCGATCCGGGCAATCCCACGCGATGTTGCCGATCTCCTCGCTGTTGTAGAAGTCCGCCACTGGGCACTCGAACACTCGCGCAAGAAGCGCTCGGGCCGCGGGCGTGAGGATCTCTCCTCGGCTGATCAGCCATCGCGGCCGCGGGTAGTGGCGACGAGTCTCGAGCTCTTGCGCCAGCAGCTCGAGGCACCCCGCGTACCCTTCCAGAAGCTGCGGGGCGGAGCGCACGTATTGGATAACCTGTTCGGAGATAGGCGCGTTCCCGGGAACGCGAGTCAAGCGTACCGGACCGTAGCGTTGGATGAGACGCGGCATCTTCTGGGCCGTCATCTGGCCGACGTCGGTGACAGTCCGCGGCAGGCATCCGGAGAACCGCGTTCTCACGGCGCGGAACAAGAGCAGGCGGCGGAAGTTGAGCTCGGGCTTCGACATAAAGATCGTCGCCGGGGTTCCTGTGCTTCCGCTCGTGTGACTTGCGTAGAGCCGGTTCTCTCGGGTGCGCTCGTTGAGGAACCGCGTGTGAGGAGGCTCGGAGAGGCCTGCTCGCGAGGTCACGGGCAGCGTCGCGAGGGCTTGGATGCAGTCCGCCCCGTCGGGCGCAAGCCCCGCAGAGGCGAAGAGGTTCCTGTAGTGCGGGACCGATCGCGCGGCTTCGGCAACGATGAGGCGGAGAGCGCGGCCTTGAGACTCAGGGCTCTTGTTGATCCGGTATCGAGCCAAGCGATTCATGAGTTGTCCGGGAATCTTGTCCTGACTCCACTCTCTCAAGCAACTCGAGACTCCTCCGCGGCCTGTCGCCTCAAGTGGGCGCGATCGCCGCTGTGGGGTGGCGTCCTTGT
>JAQTVA010000011.1:0-11205 GCA_028707055.1 Candidatus Bipolaricaulis sp.
AGCGGCAATAACGTCGTGGTCGGAGAAGGACGGACAGCCGCGATCGCTCAGAACGGCATCCAGGTCGGCAGCGGCGCCGGTGGGCGGATCGCAGACAACGCTGTCAGCGGCGTGTGGTATACCGGGACGTACTGGGGCTCGACGGGAATCCTGATCCTCGACGCCGCACCCGGTATACAGATCCTGAGGAACACGGTGACTGACTGCCAGATGGGGATCAACTCCGACACGGACCAGACCCTCGTAGAGGGGAACACGGTCATCGGATCCGACTGGGCCATCATCCTCTATGGGAACGACAGCTTGGCCGCCGGGAACGACATCGTGGGTAGCGCCTACGGCTTGTACGCGGACGGGAACGGGGCGGAGTTCCTCGGGAACGTGGTTCGCGGAGCCGACTGGAGCGCGCTTCTGTACGGCGCGGGCGCCGAGCTTCACTACAACAGCATCTCAGGAAGCACGAGCGGCTTCTACTCCGACCTTTCCGCAGACGCATCCCTCAACTGGTGGGGTGACGCAACAGGGCCAAGCTTCGACCAAGACATGGACGGGTCGACGGAGTACGACGGCCTCGGGGAGGCGGTCTATGGGAGTGTCGTGTTCAGTCCGTGGCTGGCGCTCGACCCAGACGGCGACTCGTCGGCGCCGGGCGTTCAGGTCACGGCCCCGGTCCTGATCGTCGTTGCGCCGGTGGGGCCGGAGCCAACCGACGGATACCTCAACGCCGCGATCGTCGGGGCGAACAGCGACCAGCTTCCGTATACCGACACGATCCATGTGCATCAAGGCAGCTACGACGGATCCTGCCCGATCACCCAGCCGGTGACGTTGGCCGCTGCGCCTGGGAGTTGTGGCCTGGCAGGAATCACAGGCGAGATGTCCTTGGCGAGCGGAAACGTTCAGCTCGGCCTCCCACTCCTCGGTCTGCGCATCGATGGCAATGTCACCGTCGAGGATCTTGTGGACGCTACGTCGGTGCACATCAACTGGTGCAACCTGAACGGCAGCGTCGCAAATAATGGCACGGGGACTCTGGATGCGCAGTACAACTACTGGGGCACTTGGGATGAGGGGGTGATCGAGGATCGGACAATCGGCGACATCGATTGGTCGCTGTACCTACCGAAGAGCGCCTGTCTCTCATACCAGGATATCCAGACGCTTCTCACGGCTGGTCTGGTCGGTAGTCTCGAAGGGGCTATTGACCAGCTGTGGACGCTATCCCGAATGGGCATGGATGCAAGTACATACGCAGCCTACGGCGGCGTGGCTGGTGCGGGTGCCGGACGACTGCCCGGGGAGAGCATTCTCACTCAGCTTCTCCCGGGAGGTGGCGGCGGGTCGATCAGCGAGTCGGGAATCGAAGGTTCGTACGCAGTGGGTGAGAAGATCGTTGGACGGGCAGAGGTATTCGATCCGGTAAGCGGAGCCGAGATCTCCGACGCAGTCGTAACGATCACGCTCGTGGACGCGGCGTCACGAATTGTCTATTGGGGGGCCGCGAGCTACGATGAGAGCTTAGGCGAGTACGTGTTCGAAGTGGATACGAGCTCGCTGGCTCCCGGCACGTATGAGCTGATGATCCAAACGGACGACGGGGAGACGGAGACGTTCACGGTCGTGGTGGCCGCGGCGTGATGGGGCTAGGCAAGGGGGATCTATGAAGAGAAGGACGTGGGTGCTCGGACTGGCGCTCGTGCTGTTTTCGGCCGGTACGGCTCTCGGCGCCTCGACGAGCGTGTCGTGGTCCTCGTGGATCCAGCTCGAACTGCAACCGCTCGCGCTCGGCGCCTTCGACTCGGCTCTCACGGTCGGTTATTCGATCGGATCTTGTACGGCGTCTGCGACCGCGCTCATCGACGACGGCGGCGTGTGGAACCTGTTTGCCGATGTCGGCGGGGCGCTGGGTGGATTCGCCGTTCGTTCCATCGCCGACTTCGACGCGACGGTGCCGGCCCTGCGTGCGTGGCTCTCGTCCGTCAGCACCGCGATTGCCGGGGTTCGCCTCTACGGGCTGCTGATGGTCGACGACGTATACGCCGGCCAAGACACCGATCCGTGGTACGGCATCGGCGGAACCTTCGGAGTGATCTGGGAGGGCAGCGGCCTCTCCATCTGGGGCCAGGCCCAGTTCAACATGACCGACTCGTTGAGGTACGTGTACCTCTACGGACTTGACTGGCTCATGGACCACTTCGTCTTCGACGCGTGCGGATCCTGGTACAAGCCTTCCACATACGTCGACATCCAGACGGGCGGCTGCGCGCTGCACTGGAGCGGGTTGACGGTCTACGTCGAGTTCCCGATCTGCTGCGCCGACCTTCTCGCTGCGGTTCGCCTCTCGTGCGCGGGAGGGCTCGAGTACGTTCTGGTCGAGATGCTCAACGTCGATCTGGGTCTTGCCTGGATAAACGTCGAGTGGGTCGACCTCTGGTACACCGTCGAGTCGAAGTCGGCCAACGCCGTCTTCGGCGTCTCGTTCGCCGACAGCCTGTGCATCACGCCGTACCTCGCCCTGACCGGCGGCGGGACGTTCATCGACGGAATCGACCTCAAGGCGCTCCTGTTCACGTGCACATGGAACGGGTATACGTTCACAGCCGGCCACCTGTTCGACGAGGATGGATGGCAGGAGTACCTGAACGGAACGTACTACGACTACGGATGGACTTGGGGCGGCGAGTTGACGTACCTCGCCCCGTGCAAGGTCCCGACCGGATACGACGAGTTCTTCGGTGTCGAGGTCGAGGGCGATGTCTGCTGCGGCGGCGACTACGGTCTGTCCGCGTTCGCCTGGTTCGATACCGGGGAGAGCGCGGGGATCTTTGACTGGGTCGAGACGCGGGTCTTGCTCCGCGCCGCGGTCGCCCCGCACGTCGATCTTCGCCTTGGCGTGAGCGCCACGGTTTCCGGCAGCGACTGGGTCGGATTCGGCGTGGACTTGTACTGGTAGACAGACGAGCATCGAGAGGGCTCGCGATCACGGCGGGCCCTCTCTCTTTGCGGAGTGCGCGTCGTTGACGGTCGCGCCTGCGCCGTCTATGATCCGCGCGTTTCGCAGCGCGGCTGCGGCGATTCGACTGGGGGTGTACTCAATGGCGGAGGGTTCGGTTCGCGCAGTGGGCTTTCGCTTCGTCATGCTGGTCTTGTTCATGGTGGTTGTCGCCACGAACCAGCTCCTCTGGATCACCTTTGCGCCCGTGACGGGAGAGGCCGCTGCGCTTTACGGGGTCTCCAACCTCGCGATCGGCCTGCTCTCGCTCGTGTTCATGGTCGTCTTCATCGTGGTCTCCATCCCGGCATCGTGGATCCTGGATACGTACGGAATTCGCGTCGGCGTGGGGATCGGCGCGGCTCTCACCGGAGGGTTCGGTCTGCTCCGCGGCTTCCTCGCGCATGACTACACCGGTGTACTCATCGCGCAGATCGGGATCGCCGTCGGCCAGCCGTTCATCCTGAACGCGATCGCCAAGCTCTCGGGGAGATGGTTCCCCGTGCGCGAGCGCGCCACAGCCACGGGGCTGGGTTCACTCGCCATGTACGCCGGCATCTTTGCCGGGCTTGCCCTGACGCCGGTTCTTGTCGTCCGCACGAGCTTGCCGACGACGCTCCTCGCGTACGGGATCGCCGCCGCCGCAGGAGCAATCCTCTTCCTCGTCTTCTCCCGGGAGCGCCCGCCCCACCCCGTCGGCCCGGAAGAGCGATCCCTCGTCTTCGACGGCGTTCGAGCCATGCTCCACAACCGAGACTTCCTCGTCCTGCTTGTCCTGTTCTTCATCGGATTGGGGGCATTCAACGCCGTCACAACGTGGATCGAGGACATCCTTCGCCCGCGGGGGTTCTCGATCGAGCAAGCCGGACTCGCCGGCGGGATGATGGTCGTCGGCGGGATCGTTGGAGCGCTCATCATCCCCGCACTCTCCGATCGGTTCCAGAAGCGCGTGCCGTTCATCCTTCTCGCCCTTGCCGGCTCGCTCCCGGGGCTCCTCGGCGTCGCGTACGCGACCGGCTATGGGCTCCTGCTTGTCTCATCCTTCGCCCTTGGCGCGTTCCTCCTCTCGTCGGGCCCGCTTGGATTCCAGTACGCGGCCGAGATCACGCATCCGGCTCCAGAAGGAACATCGAGCGGTCTGCTTCTGCTCGCGGGACAGGTGTCGGGGATTGCCTTCATCGTGGGCATGGACGCCCTACGTGCCCCCACGACCGGAGCGATGACCTCATCGCTCCTCGTCCTGGTGGGACTCCTCGCCCTCGGTCTGGTTCTTGCGACCCGTCTTCGCGAGGCAGAGCCCACGAGCTGAGGCGAGAAGAGGCCTCCCCGGGCTCCGCGGCGGACGGCCGACGCCGGCCGAAACGGGGCTAGCCGGTAACGCCCAGCTTGGCGCGAAGCGCGCGGGCGACCGACTGCGGGACGAAGTTCGACACGTCGCCTCCATAGGCGCAGACTTCCTTCACCATGGACGATGAGAGGAAGCTGTACTTCCCCGCCGTCATGAAGAAGACGCTCTCGAACTCCGGAGCCAGGTCGCGATTCGTCAGCGCCATCTGAAACTCGTACTCGAAGTCGGAGTTCGCGCGCAGGCCGCGCACGATCGCGTCGGCGCTGCAGGTTCGCGCGCAATCGACCAACAGCCCGTCGAAGCTCACCACCTCGAGACCGCCGACGCCCTCTTCGGCGAGGGCGTCTATGGTGATGCGGACCCGCTCCTCGGCAGTGAACAGCGGGTGCTTGTGCGGATTCGCGACGACTGCGACGTACAGTGTGCTGAACAGTTTGCGTGCTCGCCGCACGATGTCGATGTGTCCGTAGGTGATCGGGTCGAAGCTCCCTGGGTAGATTGCCGTCGCCATATGTGCCTTGATCGTACCCGAGGCCGCCGAAGCGGCCAAGCGTCACGCCTCCGGGCCGATGGTCGCGAGGTGGATCTCCTCCGGACGCACGAAGCGGTCCACGGCACCGCCCACGGCGTCGACGTCGACCGCCGCGAGTTTCGCGAGGATCTGCTCCGGGGAGAGGATCGCCCGCCCGTTGATCGCCGCCGTTCCGAGTCGCATCGCGCGGTTCGCGTTCGACTCGAGGCCGAGGATGAACGACCCGCGAATCCGGGCCTTGGCAAGCCCGATTTCGCCTGCGGGAACAGGCTCGTCACGCAACCGGCGAAGCTCCGCCAAGAGCAGATCGGCGACCGCGTCGGCGCTCGTCGGGGCCACGCCGGCATACGCCATCCACAGCCCCGCGTCGCTGTAACGGCTGATCGTGCTGTGCACCGCGTACGCAAGTCCTCGATCCTCGCGGACGGCGCAGAACAGACGAGAGCTTGTGCCGTCGCCGAGGACCGCGTTCGCAACCTCCAGGGGATACCGGTCGGGGTCGTCGGAGAGAGGGCCGGGCAGGGCGATGTAGACGTGCGTCTGCCCCGTCGCCTGAACGTAGTGATGTCGGTCGGGTTGAAAGCGCGGCGCGACCCGCGACGGTGCCGACGCGGCAGCATGGCCATCCGCTGCCGTGAGACGCTCGACGTCGGCGATCAAGCGCTCGACGTCGAGCGCCCCCGCCGCGGCGATCACCAGGTTCGCCGGGCGGTAGACCTGCGCGTGGAAGGCGGCGATGTCACCGCGCGTGACGGTTTCGACCGCCTTCCGCGTCCCGAGGACGTTGCGCGAGAGCGGGTGATCGCCCGGCCAGACGCCGCCAATGAACTGGTCGAACGCCCGCTGTTCGGGATCATCGTCATACCCGCGGATCTCCTCGAGAACCACCGCCCGCTCAAGCTCGAGCTTGTCCGGCGCGAACACCGGGTGCAGGACCATGTCGAGGAGCAGCTCGGTCGCCGTGGACAAGCCGTCGGCGGGGACATCCGCGTAGACGAACGTCGACTCCTTCCCCGTCGCCGCGTCGAGGAATCCTCCGACGGCGTCGATCTCCTGAGAGATGCCGAGCCCGGTCCGGGTTGTCGTCCCCTTGAAGATCAGATGCTCCACGAGGTGAGCGAGGCCGCGGAACGGCTCGGGATCGTCGCGCGATCCCGCGTTGACCCAGACACTGACGCTGACAGAACGGGACTGCGGAACCTCCTCGACGAGGATCCGCAGTCCGTTGGCCAGCGTAACGCTCCGCATCCCCTCGTAGAGGGTTTCGACTACCACCGATCCTCGAATTCCCTCGCCGAGTCCTCCTCAGGCTGGAGCGGCTCGGTCTCGACCGGCGGAGGAGCCTCTTCCTTCCTGGGTTGGGATCTCCGGCGGGGCTCGCCGCGCTCGGGGCGGGGTTCGCGCTCTCCGCGCATCTCGCGCTCGGGACGCCGCTCCTGCCCGCGGGGCTGCTCCCGCTCGTCCGGCTGTTCGGGGTCCTCGTGATCTGGCTCTCGTCGCTTCTCCCCATCCGGCGCGATCCTTTGAAGCTTGTAGCGACCGCGCTCGTCGATGTTGAGGACTTCCACCTTGACGAGGTCGCCGGTACGCACGATATCCGTCACGCGACGGACGTAGTCGTCCGACAGAGCGGAGATGTGAATGAGCCCCGTCACATCCGGAGCCAGCTCGACGAACGCGCCGTAGTCGGTCGTGTTCGTGACGTGCCCTTCGATGATGTCGCCCGCCTTGATCTGCACCTCGGGAGCGGCGGACGACGGCCTGCGCTCGGACCCGCCACGGTGTCCGCCGTCGCGATCTCCACGATCGCGCCGGCCCCTTCGTTCTCTCGGCTCCCGGGGTTCCCGGTTGCCGACCTCCCCTGCAGACTCGCCGTCCTCGATCCGACGGAGGTCCGGACGCCCCATCTTGTCCTCGCCGATGACTTCGATCGTGATCTCGTCTCCAACATCGACAACGTCACGAACGTTCGCCACGTACCCCGAGGCGAGGTTTGAGACGTGAACGAGCCCCTCGCCGCCACCGCGGAGTTCGACGAACGCCCCGAAGTCGACGATGCGGGTGACGTGCGTCTTGAGGATAGTTCCCACCTCAAGCTCCATCGTCAGGTCCTCGATCCGCTGCTTCGCGGCGACGGCCGACTCCTCGTCCGCGGCGGCGATCTTGACCGTTCCGTCGTCGGCGATGTCGATTTCGGCTCCCGTCTCCTCGATGATCTGCCGGATGGTCTTGCCTCCCGGGCCGATGACGAGGCCGATCTTGTCGACCGAGATCGTCATCGTGATCAACTTGGGCGCGTAGGGCGACAACTCCTCGCGCGGCGCGGCAATCGCCCGCTCCATCTCGTTGAGGATCGCGAGGCGTGCTCGTTTGGCCTGCTCGAGCGCTTCGCGAAGCGTCTGGCTGTCGATGCCGCCGACCTTCACGTCAAGCTGGAACCCGGTCACGCCGTCCCTCGTTCCGACGACCTTGAAGTCCATGTCGCCGTCGTGGTCCTCGGCGCCCTGGATGTCCGTCAGAATGACCCGGCGGCCGGAGCTCGGCTCCTCAATCATGCCCATGGCGATTCCCGCCACGGCCTTCTTGATCGGAACGCCGGCGTCCATCATCGCCAGCGATGCGCTGCACACCGTCGCCATCGACGAGGATCCGTTGGACTCCAGGATCTCCGACACGACGCGGACGACGTACGGGAACGCTTCTTCGCTCGGGAGGACCGCCTGCAGGGAGTTCTCCGCCAAGTAGCCGTGCCCGATCGAGCGACGGCTCGGCGAGCCGATCCGCCCCACCTCACCGACACAGAACGGTGGGAAGTTGTAGTGCAGCATGAACCGCTTGCGACCGTCGAACATCATCTGGTCGATGATCTGCTCGTCGGTGCGCGTAGCGCCGAGCGTCACGATCCCCAAGCTCTGGGTCTCCCCGCGCGTGAACAGCGACGATCCGTGCGTGCGCGGCAACACGCCGACACGACACGCGATCGGCCGGATCTCATCCGGGCGCCGTCCATCCAGCCGCAGCCCGCGTTCGAGGATCTGCTTCCGCATGTACTCCCGCAGCACAACGTCAACCGCTCCGGAGATCGCCTCCGTCTCGGCCGCCGCCTCGGGACTCGTCGCCTCGACGGTGAGCAACTGGGCGACGGCTCGCTCGCGCAGCCGATCGATGAACGCGCCCCGCCCCTGCTTCGTGCCCACCTCATGGATCCCCGGCAGCTCGTTCCAGATCAGATCGCGAGCACGGGACACCCGCTCGGTCGCGTCGGCCGCGGGCGCCTCGACGATCTTCTTCTCCGGTTGAACCCGTCCAGCAAATCGCAGCTGAAGTGCGATCAGCTCGCGAATCGCGTCGTGGGCGAGTTCGATCGCTTCGACGACCTCGGCCTCCGACAGCTCATCCATCATCCCTTCGACCATCGTGACGGTCTTCTCGGTCCCCGCCACGGTGATGTCTACGCCGCTCGCGGCCAGGGTTTCCGCATCGGGGTTGACGACGAACCGGCCGTCCTTCCGCCCCACCTTGACGGCAGCAATCGGCCCCTGGAACGGAGCTTCAGAGATCATCAGGGCCGCAGACGCCCCCGTGATGGCGAGAACGCCCGGCGCGCAGTCCGGCTCGGCCGACAACACGGTGGCCACGAGCTGCACCTCGTCGTTGTAGCCATCCGGGAAGAGCGGCCGGATGGGCCGATCGATCATTCGGCCGATGAGAACGGCACTGTCACTCGGTTTGCCTTCTCGCTTGAAGAACCCGCCAGGAATCTTCCCGCTGGCGTAGAAACGCTCTTCGTAGTCGACACGCAGTGGGAAATACCCCACATTCTGCGCCGCAGGGGCCGTGACCGCGGTCACGAGAACATGGGTATCCCCGCAGATGGCGAGGACCGCCCCGCCGGCCTGACGGGCGAGCTGCCCGGTTTCGAGCACAAGCTCCTTCCCGTTGAAGTCAATCTTTTCGCGGATATGCATGGAACGTTCAGACTCCTCTGATCTCCAGGCGCTCGGAGAGCGCCTTGTACGCCGACAAGTCACGGCGCTTGATGTACTTCAACATCCGTCGGCGTTGGCCGACCATTCGTCGCAGACCTCGCTGTGAGCTGAAGTCCTTCCTATGTTGGTTGAGATGCTCCGTGAGCTCCTGGATCTGGGCGGTCAAGAGCGCGATCTGCACCGCCACGGACCCCGTGTCTCCAGTTCCTTGACCGAATTCGCGAACGATCTCCGCTTTCTTCTCTACCGATAGACCCATGCTCGGCCTCCTCCCACGTCCGAGAGAGGGAATCCCCCTTCTCCCAGGCGGGGTGCTAGTTCGTGTGCCTGCGCAACAGGCGGACGACTTCCGATTGTACCCGCTCCTCGTCGATGGTGAGGAGCCGACCCTTTCGCATCAGCGGCCTTCCCCCGACGAACACGTCGGTGACGTCGCTCGACTGAGAGGAGAAGGCGAGCGTCGAGACCGCGTCTCCCGCGGGCGTCGTGTGGGGGGCGTCGAGCCGCAGGAGGACGACATCGGCGACATCGCCGACCTTGAGGTGGGCGGGGGGAAGCCCGAGGCCGGCTCGCCCCTCGTCTGTGGCCATGGAGATCGCTTCGCCCGCGGAGAGCGCCCGAGGATCTTCAGACGGCCCCCGCGCCAAGAGCCACGCGGCGCGCAGTTCCTCGATCATATCCAGTCGGTTGTTCGACGCCGCCCCATCCGTCCCGAGGGCCACTCGCACGCCACGGGCCCGCATCGCGTGGATCGGAGCCAGTCCGTTTCCGAGCTTTGCATTGCTCTTCGGGCAATGAGCAACCACAACGCCTCGGCGCGCGAGTAGGGCAAGATCGGCCTCATCAACGTGAACGCAATGCGCGGCGACTGTGGGGACCTCCAGGACCCCAAGCCGCTCCAGGTACTGAGGAGGGCTGTCCCCCGTCCGCTCCCGGACGCGGGCAACCTCCTCGCGGGACTCCGACAAGTGTGTGTGGATCCCCAGACCCCGCTCCTTCGCCAACCCCCGGCACGCCCGCCAGACGTCCTCCCCGCACGTGTACGTGGAGTGGGGGCTGACGGCTACAGCAATCCTTCCCTGCGCGGCGCCGTGCCACTTCGCGGCCAGGGTCTCCGTCACGCGAAGCTCTCTCTCCCCGCCGTCGGACATCGATCGGGCAATGATGCCGTACGAGAGGACGCTTCGCATTCCGCTCTCCTCGACGGCGCGCGCCACTTGGTCGGTGTGGAAGTACATGTCGGCGACAGCGACCGTGCCCCCTCGCAGCGCCTCGGCCAGGGCGAGCAGCGTGCCCCAATAGACGTCCTCTGGAGTCAGTTTCCGCTCGAGAGGCCAGACATAGTCCTCGAGCCACTCCTCGAGGGGGACATCGTCCGCCAAACCTCTCATGAGGACCATCGGAAGATGGGTGTGCGCGTTGACGAACCCGGGCAGGGCCAGCTTCGCGTCGCCATCGATCACGTCGTCCTCCGCCGTCGGGGGAACACTCGCCCTGGACACCGCCGTGATCCGCTCGCCGTCGATACGTACAGTGTAGAGAGAGGCGTCATGTCCCAGAAGGCGGACGTTTCTCAGAAGGATTCCCATCAAGTCCTCGTCCCCATGGGTATGAAGGATGATTGTACCCTGGTGTCGCTCCTTCCTCCATCCCGATGGGCTACAGCGGGGATTGACGAGTCCCTGTTCTACAAGTTAATCTAAGACATGAACATGAGCGCCAACTCCGGACGACAGGCGGAGGACGATGCGTGCCGGCTGTTGCGCACCTTGGGGTACGCGATCGTGGCTCGCAACTGGTCGTTTCGAGGCGGGGAACTGGACATCGTGGCTCGGGACGGTGACACCCTGGTGTTCGTCGAAGTCAAGGCACGCTCCGGCAGCGCCTTCGGGGGACCGGAAGCAGCGGTCGGCCGAGCGAAGCAGCGGCGGATTGTAGCGGCGGCGAGAGCCTTCGTCGCGCGCACCGGCGCCGACCTGCAAGCGCGGTTTGATGTCGTAGCGTGGGAGGGGAACAACGTGCGGCTCCACCGTGCGGCGTTCTCGCTGGATGATGTTTGGCCGGCTGACTAGCGCAGCCATTCTCGGCGTGGAGGCGCAGCTGATCGAGATCCAATGCGATGTCTCAGGAGGACTCCCCTCCTTCCAGATCGTCGGCCTTCCCGACAAGGAGGTCTCCGAGAGCCGCGAGAGGATCCGCAGCGCCCTCCGCAACGCTGGGTACTCGTTCCCTGCAGGGCGCGTCACCGCCAACCTGGCTCCCGCCGACGTGCGGAAGCACGGCGTCGCGTTCGACCTCCCGATCGCCCTATCCATCCTCATCGCGTCCGGACAGGCCCCCGCGC
>JAQTVA010000011.1:11305-21418 GCA_028707055.1 Candidatus Bipolaricaulis sp.
ACCCCGGGACCGGGAGAGATCAGCCTTGCCCACCGCGGCGTTCTCTTTCTCGATGAAGTGGCTGAGTTCGATCGCCGGGTGCTGGAGACGCTTCGCCAGCCGCTCGAGGATCGATCGATTCTCATCGCCCGAGCCGGGATCTCGGTGCGATATCCGGCCGCGTTCACCCTCATCGCGGCGATGAACCCCTGCCCGTGCGGTCATCTCGGTGACGAACTGCAGCCTTGTACCTGCACGCTTCACGACCTTCGCCGATACCGGAAGCGCCTGTCCGGTCCACTCCTCGACCGGATGGACCTGTTCATCGAGGTGCCGCGCCTCGTCGCCGGCGACCTCCTGGGAACGACCCCCGCGGAGCCGTCGGCCGCGGTTCGTGCCCGCGTCGCTCGCGCGCGCCAGCTCCAGTGGGCCCCCGAGCGCGGAGCCACGGCCAACGCGGACCTCGAAGGGATCGCCCTGCGCGAGCACTGCCGGCTCGATCCGGAGGCGACGGAACTCCTGAGAAGAGCCCTCACGCGTTTTGCCCTCTCCGGACGGGGCCACGCTCGCGTCCTCCGCGTCGCGCGAACCATCGCCGATCTCGCCCTGGAGGAGAGCATCCGCCCCGCGCACATCGCTGAAGCCCTCCAGTATCGCGCCGTCGGAAGAGCGCGGGAGGAGTGACTTCCGCGAGGCCGATTCATGAAAAAAACACACCGCAAGGGTAGAGTCATGGGCTGGCGACCCGCTAAGCGGTTGCCGTAGGTTCACCTGACGATCCGGTTCTTGTCGAACGAGGAGGACAGGGATGGAGAAACGGCTGTTGGGGACTCTTTTCGTTTGCCTCGCTCTCGCCGGTGCGGCGTGCGTAGCGGCGGAGTTCCCCCTGTACGTAACGGCGATCGAGATTCACGGCAACGATGAGATCGGGACGAACAAGATCCTCCGCGAGGTCGCGTTCGACATCGGAGACACTGTCACCGAACAGGACGTCCGGGATGCCTCGCAGAAGATCTACGATCTCGGGTGGTTCACCGAAGTGATCCCTCAGGTCGCTGACAACGGAGCGATCGCCTTCCGCGTGACCGAGACCCCCGTCATCGAGGAGTATGAGATCACAGGGAACGTCTACCGGAAGGACTACAGCCTGCTCGGGATCAAGCTGTTCGACGCCCCGATCGTTCCGACGTCGACCATCCGCTCCATCCTACGCGAGAACGGCGTCAAGAAGGGCCAGGTCCTCCACCTGCCGTCACTCCGCACCGCCCTCGAGGAGATCGTCGAGAAGTACGCGGATCGCGGCTACCTCCTGGTGGCCATCGGCGACGTGAAGCCGGAGGCGATTCTGAAGATCCCGGTGATCGAGGCGCGCGTGATCGGCAACGTCGTGCGCGGCCTCGAGACCGTTCCTCAAGCCGTCGCCGACGCGCTGCTCGTCGATCTTCCGCTGGACCAACCCCTTAAGAAGACGGAACTCCAGAATGTCGTGGCGGCTCTCCGTGAGTCCGTCTTCTTCTCCAGCGTGGATGTTCAGCCACTCCAGGGGCCGGAGGCCGACACCGTCTACCTCCAGTGGATGCTGACCGAGCGAACGCTTATCCCGACCCCCGTCTCGTTCACGACCATCGTGCTGGACGGCGTCACGCAGTTCCCGATCGACGTCGCCTCGCTGGCCCTGGGCGACATCCCGGAGGGGATCGCCGACAACTACGCCGTGCTGCGGATGCTGGAACCGCTTTACGACCTCTACTACGACGCCGGGTTCATCATGGCGACGTTCGCGCTGGATCGCCTCGCGGGCGACACGCTGTACCTTCGCGTAGAGGAAGGGCTGATCTCGCAGGTCCTGATCGCCGAGGGAACGGAGACCCAGGGGCGTGTGCTCCGCAGGAACCTCGCCCTCCACGTCGGCCGCGTTCTGACCTACAACGACCTCAGGGTGTCGTACCAGAAACTGAACTCCCTCGGGTACTTCGATAGCGTAGTCATCGATCCAGTATGGGGAGACGACGGGGTCCACGTGCGGGTTTCAGTGACCGACAAGGAGACCCGCGGTGGGGTGAACGGCTCGGTCGCCGTCGATCCGTCCACGGGCGCGCTCACGGGGAAGCTCTCCGTGAGCCAGAAGAACCTCCTCGGAACCGGGCAGGACATCTCGGTCAGCTACAACCGCGAGCTCGCGGACGGCGATGACCCGACCGAGAGCACGTGGATGCTCGGATACAACACGGTCGCCTACTTCACGGGCTTCGACAAGGTGGAAGCCAATGTGTACCGCACCCTCACCGACGATGAGGAGGACGATGTGACGACCACGTACCTGACCATCGGAGGCACCGTGACGTTCGGGTTCCCCGTGGCCGACTACACTGACCTCGAGTTGAGCTACGCCCACGAGAAGGTGCGAGACGTCGAGCTGACCGAGTGGACTCCCGTCGAGATCGTCGGCGTCGCTCTCGCCGAAGACTCCAGCGACGACCCGTACTCTCCAAGTCGCGGAACCCGGCGGTCCGTGTCGATCCAGAAGGCAGGAGGGTTCTCCATCGGAGAGGAGTTCACGAAGCTCGAGGTCAATTGGGTGCGATTCACGCCGGCGTACAGCAGCCTCTTCAGCGAGGACGTCGAGTGCACGTGGGCGACCCGGTGCAAGCTCGGGTGGGGCACGGAAGATCTGAGCTCGACGTACGCCTACGATTTCGGCGGCTCGACATCGGTGCGCGGGTTCACGGACGAGTCCGAGGAGATCGACCGGATCTTCATCGTCAATGCCGAATACCGCATCCGGCCGGTCGAGGGGCTGACGGCCGCCTCCTTCTTCGACTGGGGGGCTGACCTCGAGCGCATCCGCGCGGAGGACATGCTGGCCTCGACGGGTTTCGAGCTCGGCATCCTCGTCGCCGGGATTCTGGTGCGTCTCGACGTGATCTGGGTGTTCGGCGACGGCGCAGGGTGGGTTCCACGGTTTGACTTTGCTTTTGGATCGATGTTCTAGGATGACGAAACGCGGCGCGATTCGGTACACTGTGTCGCGGATGGTCTGGATCACAAGGAGGGAATGGTATGTCTCGTAGCACGTTGATCGTTGCAGCGGTCGCTCTTGTTCTCGCCGCGGGGGCGCTGATCCTGCAGTTCGCGCTTCCGTCGGGGGGAGACGGCGGCAGTCAATCCGAGATCGCGGCGCTCCGCGCCGACGTCAGCGCGCTGCAGCGTGGTGGCTCGACGGGTGGAGGCCTGAAGATCGCGTACCTCAATGCTGAGGAGGCGTTCACCGTCTTCACGAATGCCGTGTCCAACCTCCGACAGAAGGCCCTCGACAAGCGCAATGAGATCGTCAAGCTTCAGAGCGACTTCATGCAGAGCACGATCTCGAAGGAGCAGTACCAGCGGCGGCTCAACGAGCTGAACGTCGAGCTGATCGACGCCCAACTCGACATCGACGTCGGTACGATCGACCGCATGATCGCGTCCGACGGATTCTCGGACATCCGCGCCGACCTGCAGAAGCTTCGTGACGCCGCACAGCCCGTCGTTGAAGAAGTGAAGAACCTGGTGGCCACGGCCAAACTCGGCGTCGTCGATTCTACAGAGTTCCAGAGCCGACTGAGCCAGGTCCAGAGCGCGTTCCAGCAGTTGGATACGCTCCTGACGCAGGCCGCGACGCTCAAGATCCAGCAGGCCGCGAAGAAGATCGCCATCCAGAGGGGCTATGATCTCGTGCTCCCCACCAAGAACGTGATCGTGTACGCGGACACCTCCGCGATCCCCGACATCACGGAACAGGTCAAGGCCGAGATCGCCAACTACCTGTAGCAATTCCCGGGGGAGTATGCGTAACATCGAGGAGATCCGAGAGGTCCTTCCCCTCCGATTTCCCTACCTGATGGTCGACCGGATCCTCGAAGAGGCTCCGGGCCACGTCGTCGGTGTGAAGAACGTGTCGGTCAACGAGCCGTTCTTCCAGGGACACTTCCCTGAGCCGATGCCGGCGATCATGCCGGGAACGCTGATCCTCGAAGCCATGGCTCAGGTCGCGGCGTTCCTCGTCGCCTCCGACGAGGCGCCGCGCGCCTTGGGTTACCTGGTTGGCGTCGACAAGGCACGGTTCCGACAGCACGTCGTCCCCGGAGATCAGCTTCGCATCGAGGCCTCGGCGTCGCGCAGGCGTCAGGGCCTCCTGGTGGCCGAGGTCGTGGCGACGGTCGGGGGAGCCGAGGTGGCCTCGGCACAGATCTCTCTCTTGTCTGCGAAGCCGTGAGGGCGGGCTCGACGTGATCGAGTGCGTCGCCAACATCAGCGAGGGTCGAGACGCGGCGGTGATCGAAGCGATCACCGCCGCGCTTCGTTTCACCGAGGCCTCGCTCCTGGACGTCCACGTCGACCCTGACCATCACCGTTCCGTCCTAACGCTAGCTGGAGCCACGAGTGCGGTGGAGGACGCGGCGCTCGTCCTCGCGGAGGAGTGCATTGCCCGGATGGATCTCCGGACCCACTGCGGCGTTCACCCGCGGATGGGAGTCCTCGACGTCGTACCGTTCGTTCCCCTCGCCCCCGTCGTCATGGACGACGCCGTCGCGGTCGCCCGCCGCGTCGCGTTGCGGATCGCGGCGGAGCTGAGCGTTCCCGTCTTCCTCTACGGCGAGGCGGCGACGCGACCCGAGCGCCGGCGACTTGCGGCGGTCCGCGGTCGCGGCTTCGAGTCCCTGGAAGCGAGGATGCGAGACGAAGGGTTCCGGCCCGACTTCGGCCCGTCGGCGCCGCACCGAACGGCTGGCGCGACCGCCGTCGGCGCGCGCGGCATCCTGATCGCGTACAACGTGCAGCTGGAGACGGCCGATGTCTCCATCGCTCGCAGGATCGCCTCCGCCGTCCGGGAGAGCTCCGGCGGTCTTCGCGGCGTGCAGGCCCTGGGTCTCTCCCTCGCCACGCGAGGTTGCGCGCAGGTGTCGATGAACCTCGTCGGCCCCTGTCCGCCGCTCCTCCTCGAGGTGTTCGGCCGAGTGTCCGACCTCGCCCGCGCCTACGGCACGCGTGTTCGCAGCACTGAGATCGTCGGGCTGGCACCGCGTGCGGCTCTGCGCGGGGCGACCCGCGAGACCCTCCTCCTCGACGGCGACCTGGCGTCGCACATTCTGGAAGACCGCCTCGCGGCGGAGGTGAGCGCGACGTGAGCGTACTCGCCCTTGGCAGGAGAATCGATCGCATCCTCATCGGCGGGTTCGGGCTGACGGGGCGGGCCGTCGCGCAATTCTGCGAGGATCACGGAGTCCAGTTCGCCCTGACCGACTCCCGCCCGTTGGACCCGCCCGACGTCGAGTGGCTGCGAAGCCACGCGTTCGATCATGAGGTCGGCGGGCACACCTTCCGCCTCCTCGACAACGTGGATGCCATCGTGCCGAGCCCCGGAATGCCCGCCGACGCGCCACTTCTCCGTGCCGCCACAGCGCGCGGGATCCTCGTCCTGTCGGAGCTCGACCTTGCGGCCACCGCGCAGCCCACGCCCCCGATCGTCGCCGTCACCGGAACGAACGGGAAGAGCACGACGGTCACTCTGATCGGCGCTCTTCTCCGACACGCCGGCCTCGAGGCACCGGTCGCCGGGAACATCGGCGTGCCCTTCCTCGCCGTCCTCGATCGCGCGCGTACCGCCGACGCCGTGGTGCTCGAGGTCTCTAGCTTCCAGCTGGAGCAGAGCCGTCTGTTCCACCCTCACATCGCCGTTCTCTTGAACCTCGCCCCGAACCACCTCGAGCGCCACGGCTCCATGGACGCCTACCGGGCGGCCAAGGAAAGGATCTTCGCCGCGCAGACCGCGGCGGACGTCGCCATCCTGCCGGCCGAGCTCGCCGGCGCGATCCGCCACGGGACCGCACGACTCGTGCTCTACGATCGACCGATCCCCCCGCTTCCTCAGGGGAGCGAGGGCCTGACCCATGTGCAGCGACTCGACCTCGCGGCCGCAGTTGCCGCGTGCACGGCGCTGTGTCCGACGTTCGATGCGGCATCGTGCCATGTCGAGGACTACGGAGGCGCGCTGCATCTTCCGTACCGACAGGAGTTCGTCGGTTGGGTCGCGGGAGTGCGCGCCATCAACGACTCCAAGGCCACGAGTCCCGCCGCCGCCCTCGCCGCCTTACGCTCCATCCCGGGCCCCGTCGTGCTCCTCCTGGGAGGGCGTTCGAAGAAGGGCGGCTACGAGGAGCTGGCGGAAGCTTTGCGGGGATTCGACATCCGAACCGTCGTGGTCTTTGGAGAGGCCCAAGACGAGATCGCCGAGCATCTTCGCGCCGCAGGTGTCGAATATCGAACCGCCGCCGATCTCGAGGCGGCCGTCGGCACAGGCCTGAGCGCTGCTCGCGCGGGCGACGCGCTCCTCTTCTCTCCCGCGTGCTCGAGCTTCGACGCCTTCTCCAACTACGAGGAGCGCGGCGAAGCGTTCGCCCGCCTCTGCCGACGGCGACCCCGGTTCTCGCCGCCGCCCGCCAAGGACCTCTAGGCGTCGTCGCCGGGACATTCGTCCGGTTTTCGCGAAACCGACCCCCGCTTTCTGCCGAACGCCGTTCCTTTCGCTTCGAGAACAGTTGCCGTACGCATGATGGCGTACACAACCTGAAAGACAGCGGGCAAAGGAGCGAGGGCGTGAACGGACGGAGCGACTACGCGACGGTGCTGACCACGTCGCTGCTCCTCTT
Organism: Candidatus Bipolaricaulis sp.; assembly: GCA_028707055.1. GTDB lineage: Bacteria > Bipolaricaulota > Bipolaricaulia > UBA7950 > UBA9294 > JAPLGD01. The sequence goes on from JAQTVA010000011.1 coordinate 17,974, forward strand.
GGTTGGACTGATCATGCTCTACAGCGCGAGCGCACCGTTCTCTCTGCGCCACTACGGAAGCGACGTGCACATGCTGCTCCGCCAGTTGATCGCCGTCGGGGTCGGCTTGGCCGCCCTCGTCATCCTCGCCCACCTCGACTACCACCGTCTCGCCCAGATGAACGAGCTGCTCCTGCTCGGCTCGGTGGGATTGTCGCTGCTCACGCTTCTTCCGCTGGGGATCAGCGACGGACTCTGGCTGTCGGTCGGTCCCTTCCCATTGCAGCCCACGGAGTTCGTCAAGTTCGCTCTCATTCTCTACATGGCCACAACGATCGACCGCAAGCGAGACCGCATGGGTTCTTTCGCCCAAGGTGTGCTTCCGTTCGTCGTCCTGCTTGGCGTTCTCGGAGCCATCGTGCTCAGCCAGCCGGACCTCGGGATGTTGATCATGTACGGGGCGCTCGTCGCGGCGATGCTGTTCGTCGGGGGCGCGCGGATCAGGCACCTTCTCGTGATCGGCGCCATCAGCGTTCCGGCGATCCTCACTGCGGTGTGGATCGCGCCGTACCGATTTGCGCGGCTCCTGTCGTTCCTCGACCCGCGAGCGTACAGCACGTCGTCCGGCTATCAGGTTCTCCAGTCGCTCACCGCCATCGGAGCGGGTGGGCTGTTCGGTCGCGGGCTGGGCGCATCGCGCGCCAAGCTCTTCTATCTGCCTCAGGCCCACAACGACTTCATCCTAGCGATCGTTGGAGAAGAGATGGGGCTCATCGGGACGGTCGCGATTCTCGCGCTCCTCGCCCTGCTCGTGACACGGGCCTTCCAGATCGCCGAGCGGGCGCCGGATCGGTTGGGACGCCTGATCGGCTACGGCGTCGGGTTCTGCGTCGGCTTCCAAACTCTCGTCAACGCCGGGGTCGCGGTCGGCGTCCTTCCGGTCACCGGATTGACCCTCCCGTTCATCAGCAACGGCGGCTCGTCGCTTCTCGTGACGATGGCGATGGTCGGCGTTCTCCTCAATGTCTCCAAGCAAGGGGCTCATCGATGATGCGGATCTTGATCGCAGGTGGCGGCACCGGAGGGCATGTGTATCCGGCCATGGCCCTCATTCAAGGGCTGCGCCAGCGGCTTCCGGAGGCGAGGGTCGCCTACGTCGGAACCCGTCGCGGACTGGAAGCGCGGGCCGTCCGCGAATACCCATGGGTGCGTTTCTTCGCGATCCACGCTCGCGGACTGGATCGTGACGGACGGATCCCCGCCGCACGGGCGGGCGGCTGGCTCGCCGTGAGCTTCGTCGAGACGCTGGTCCTGCTCTTCAGGCTTCGGCCGCGAGTGGTCGTCGGCGTCGGCGGTTACAGCTCCTTCGCTCCGGTCTTCCTGTCCGCCCTCCTCGGGCGGATCTTTCCGATTCGAACGGCCATCCACGAGCAGAACGCCGTCCCGGGCCTCGCCAACCGCTGGTTGTCCCGCTTCGTCGATGTCGTCCTCGTCTCGTACCCGATGGCGGCCGGGACGTTCCCTCGCGCGCGCCGCGTCGTCGTCACGGGGAACCCCGTGCGTGAGGAGTTCTTGCGCGAACGCAGATGTGACGCCGCGTACCGCGAATTCGGCCTCGATCCTCGCCGCAGGACCGTCCTGGTGTTCGGCGGCTCGAACGGCTCTCCTGAGCTCGTCGATCAAATCCTCGGAGCCAAGGAGGCCCTCGGGCGGCGTAGCGATCTTCAGCTCTTGCTCGTGACCGGGGGCTCGCGGCCCGAGGACGACGTCCGGCGCGAACTCACGGCGGCGGGAGTCGAGAACGTGCAGGTCCGACGTTACGTCGACCGGATGGCCACGGCATTCGCCGTTGCCGATCTGATCGTTGCCCGTGCGGGCGCAACGACCCTGGCCGAAATCACGACCTGCGGGAAGCCCGCCGTGCTCGTCCCGTGGCGCGGCGCCGCCGATGACCACCAGTGGGAGAACGCGCGCGTCCTGGAGCGGGCGGAGGCCTGCCGGCTCGCCGACACACGCGCCCTCGGAAGAGGGGGACTCGCGGGGGAGATCCTACGACTGGCACAGGATGACGCGGCCCTCGTTCGCCTGGGGGGGAACGCCCGGCGGCTGGGGCAGCGACAGGCAAACGCACGGATTCTTGGAGAAATCCAGGCGCTGGTAAGGGGGGCGCGAGCGTGACCGCTCTGGGTCGACGATACCATTTGGTGGGGATTGGCGGATCGGGGATGAGCGGCTTGGCGTCGATCCTGGTCGCTCACGGGGCGAAGGTGTCAGGATCCGACCTGCGGTCTAGTTCGCAGATGCAACTCCTGCGAAGTGCCGGGGTGGACGTGCACGTCGGGCACGCCGCAGAGTGGATCTCGGCTGATCTCGACGGGGTGATCGTCTCGTCGGCGATTCCCATGGACAACATCGAAGTCCTCGCGGCCCGAGAGCGAAAGGTCCCCATCGTCCGGAGACTCCACGCCATGGCCTCCGTGATGCAGCAGTATTCGAGCATCGGCGTCGTCGGGACGCACGGGAAGACGACGACAACCGCGATGGCGGCGACGATCCTCCACGAGATGGGAGCGGATCCGAGCTATCTGGTCGGCGCGCATTGCGCGAGCCTCGGCGGAAGCGCCCACCTGGGAAGCGGTCGGTGGTTCGTCGCCGAGGTCGACGAGAGCGACGGCCTGTTCACCGACATCCGCCCCGCCGTGGCTGTCCTGACCAACATCGGTCGCGATCATCTGCCGACGTACCGTTGCGTCGAGGCGATCCGCGCGGCGTTTCTCCGCTACGTAGAGCAGGCGGGATGCGCCGTCCTCTCCATCGACGACCCCCAGGTCAAGGAGATCGCCGCGCTGGTTCCCAACCCGATCACCGTCGGGCTGGATGCCGACGCGGCACTCCGCGCAACCCACGTCGTGCCCGATCGCTTCGAGACGCAGTTCGACCTCCACTACCGCGGGAAACGGCTCGGCCGCTTCCGACTCCCCGCGCCGGGGCTCCATAACGTCCGCAACGCCCTCTGCGCCGTCGGTGCGGCGATCGTCGCCGGCGCCGACGCGGCGGCGGCGGCGGCGACCCTCCCCGCACTCACGCTTCCCCATCGCCGCTTCGAGCTCCTCGAGGAGAACGGCGTCACCGTCGTCGATGACTTCGCCCACACGCCCGAGGAAGTCGAGGCGACGCTCGCGGCCATCCGCGCAGGCTGGCCGGGGCGCCGTATCGTGGCCGTCTTCCAGCCGCATCGGTACACGAGGACGCAGATCCTCGGTCGAGACTTCGGCCGCGCCTTCGCGCAGTCTGACGTTGTGATCGTGACCAGCATCTACGCAGCCTGCGAGTCCCCCGTTCCGGGCGTCTCGTCCCAGGAGATCGTCGACGTCGCCTCTTGCGAAACCCCCGCTGCCGTCTACTCCATCCCCGACAAGGAGGCGGTGATCGCCTTCCTCACAGCCACCATCCGCCCCGGCGACTT
>JAQTVA010000120.1 GCA_028707055.1 Candidatus Bipolaricaulis sp.
TGACCATCCCAACCAGGATCAGGAGCGGACCGAGGATCCTGTTCATCCATACCTGAAGGGTGAGAGAGACGCTCGCCGCGGAGAGCAGGCTGGACACGAGAAGCGCGCCGATCGATACGTAGACGGCTGCCCGCCCGAGGGCGTACAGGAGCCCCGCAAGCAGGACCCCACGCGGCGATCCTGTCCGCCGGCCGACGAACGAGATCGCGGTGATGTTCGTCGCCAGCGGGCACGGGCTCAGGGACGTCAAGATCCCCAACCACGACGCCGTGAGCGCCGCCCACAGCCAACCGCTCATCGGCACGCCTCCAGACTCCGACGGACGTGGTCCGTGACATACATGGACAGTCGGACGGCGTTGCGAACGAGTCCCCACGTATCGCTGAGCGGTTCCCACTCCTCGACGGCGCCGCCCTTCACGCGGACGACGACGAGCGTCGGCATGGCAAGATCGAACTGGTCGATGTAGGGACGGTTCGCCGCCTCTTCCATGTTCAGGGCGATCCACGTCAACCGGCCGTCCGCTAGCTCGCTGGGGAAGTTCTCCTCCACGGCCTCGCGGGCCGTCTGCTCGATCTCGAGACACGTCGCGCAACGATCCTTGTTGTGGAAGTAGCAGGCAACGACCCGGCAGGCGCCGTCTCCGCTTGCGACGTCCGTCTCAAGCGGAAGCACCCTCGCTTCTCCGGGGAGCGCTGATTCCCGGTCGGTGAACTCCCTCGCCACCAGGGTCACAACGCTCGCCGCGACGAAGGCGAGGAGCACGAACGTCACGCCTCTCTTCAGCCAGACCAACGGACCTCCCGGACGCTGGGTTCTGCGATCCAGTCTCGCGTTCGGCGTCCGCGGAGGATCACTTCGGGCAGCATGTGATGTTCTCCGCGATCAGTCGCTGGACATCGCCGAGGGCATCGTGCGTCCAGCAGTCGTCGCCGCCGGCGCTCTCGCGGAACGTGAGCGCCATAATGTACGCAAGCTCTGCCAACGTCGCTCCCGCCGCCAACGCCCCCTTGAAGTGCTTCAGGAGACACGGTCGCGAGCGGTTCTTGATCGCGAGCGAGAAACAGATGAACTGGTAGGTCTTCTCGTCGATCGAGCGCTTCGCGCTGTAGATCTCGTCGATCTCATCGAATTTCCCTGCAAACTCCGGAAACCACTCCGCAAGCAGTCTCATCTCTCGTCTCCTTCCCCAGCGGTCTCCTGACTAGACAAGCCACTTCTTGATCTCGTCCACCGTCGGAACCTTCCCGACGACCTTCACGTCTCCATCGATGACCAACGCGGGCGTCATCATGACCCCTCGCGCCGCGATGTCCATCAAGTTCTCGATCTTCACGATCTCCGCCTGGACACCCGACTCCGCCACGGCCTTCTGGGCGTTGGCCACGGCGGCCTTGCACTTCGGACACCCTGTTCCCAAGACCTCGATTCGCATCCGTCCTCCCTCTCACCCTGCTACAGGGCGGTGTAGATGAGGTAAGCCCCGCCGCAGATCACAAGAACACCGCAGACCCGCTTCACCCACTTGATCGCTTGGCTCTTCTCGTTCCAGTGCAGGTACTTCTGCACGGCGCCCATCGACGTGCCGGCGGCGGCGATCACCGCGCAGTGACCCACGGCAAAGGCCAGAAGGAGCACGACCGCAAGGGCGAGGTTTGATGTCCCGAGGTCGAAGGTCACCGCCAGCATCGGCGCCATGTACGCGAAGGTACACGGCCCGAGCGCGACTCCAAACAGCAGACCGAGGACGAGCGCGCCGGGCAGACCGCCGAGTCTCAGCCGATTCCCGGACGGCACCGCCCACGACAGCGGGATCACGTCGAGGAGATAGAGCCCGACCACGAAGAACACGGCGGCGACGATGAAGTTCCCTATGCGGCCGACGTCTCCGATCATCCGCCCCGCCGCGGCTGTGATGCCCCCGACCGCGGCGATCGTGATCAGAATCCCGACGGCGAACGTGACGGAGAGGGCGAACGAGCGGCGCGGTGACGCCGTTCCCTCCCGCCCGATGTAGCCGACGATCAGGGGAATGCTCGCCAGGTGGCATGGGCTCAGGAGGATGCTCAGCACACCCCAGGCGGCAGCGGCCGCAATGGCCACCGGCGCGCTGCTTCCAACCGCCCGCGACAGCGCCGAAAGGACGGCTTCCATAGTCCCTCAACTCCCGGTCGGACGACTACGCGCCGACGTCGACGCCCAATTCCCGCCACCGGCCCAGGATATCTTCTTTCGAGTAGAACCCAATGTGCCGGTACACCTCGCGCCCCTGCGCGTCATAGAAGATCTGCGTCGGAATGATCCGAACCCCGTACTCCTTCCCCCTGTCAGGGTTGACCCAGACATCGATGAACTCCACCTCGAAGAACGCCTTGTGCGTGTCCGCGAGCTCCTCGAGGATCGGCGCCATCTTCTTGCACGGGATGCACTTACCCGCTCCGAGGTCGACGAGGCGCGGCAGCTTCGCCTTCTCCGAAACAGCCACAGCAGCAGTCTCTTCCACCGCGACCGACCCACCCACGGAAGGCGACTCGCCCTTCACGAGTGCGACTGGCGTTTCCGCAGCCGACGTGTCCGCTTGCTGTGCTTCGGGCACGCCACTTCCCGGGACAGCCTCAGGTACAACGGGCGGCTGCCCTGCCGTCTCAGACGCCGACTCTGGTGCCAGCACCGCGTGCGTGACATCGGACGTCGCCGCAACCCTCGATTCAGCGGGCCCCGAGCACGCGACCGCCGCCAGCAAGAGCGCAAGCCCCAGCACGATGGCGCCCGCAGCAGACGGCCGCTCCGCCCACAACCCACGGCTTCCCCTCACATGCACCATAGACCTCCGCATCCTTCACGCAACCCGAAGTGCCTGTTCGGTAATCCGAACCACCTCGGCAATCGCGTCGTCTGTCACGTCCGTCCGGCCTTTCTCGAAACCAGGATCCGTCACACAGACGTGGCGAAACGGGCTGACTCCCGCCAGCTCCAGCGTCTTGCTCGCGCAGCCGGCCGGGCAGCCATCGATGGCCAAGTGCTGACCGGCCGCCTCGGTGGTCTTCACGATGCCGCTCACGCGCCCGCCGACGCCGGCAAGGCAATCCATCTGCGCTGTTCCATTCTGATCGAGCCTGCGCGCCGCGCGGTCCGTCAGCTCCCCGACATCCGACCCTTCGGAGCACGGGAACACGAGCTTCACGCCTTCACTTGAACCGCAACCGTATCTCTCCGACATCTCCTGCTCCTTGCCGGTCGCGCGCCGGGCATCCACGACCCGAATCCCTGCGCCGTTCGCGATCCAACCATCCTGTGCGCCTGCATCAGGCGACGGCGCCGAACAGCTTCCCCGTCAGCGTTGCCGCGACGACGACAAGCGACACGTAGGCGATGGTCTTGTTCGTACCCAAGACCTTGCGAATGACGAGCATGCTGGGGAGCGACAGCGCCGGCCCCGCCAGCAACAGCGCCAGTGCCGGTCCGTCGCCCATGCCGGCCCCCATCAGCCCTTGGAGGATCGGCAGTTCGGTCAACGTTGCGAAGTACATCAGGGCCCCGGCGAGACTCGCGACGAAGTTCGACAGCCAACCGTTCCCGCCGACGGCCGCACTGATCCACTCCGGCGGGATGAGCGCAGTATGCCCGGGGCGGCCGAGGAGGAACCCGGCGACCAGAACGCCGCCCAGCAGGTATGGCAGGATCAGCTTGGCGAACGACCACGTCGAGCCGCCCCACTCCTTGATCTCCGGCCCTCTGAACCACAGACCGAGCACGATGAGCAGCGCAGCAAGGAGCGCTCCGGCGATGTAAAACCGGTTCTGGTAGATCGTGGTGTACGCGGACGGCGCGTACGTCACCTCGGTGACGGCCGCCTTCGCGATCGACTCGACCTCGCCGTCCGCGGTCGCCTTGTACCGGATCGCTTCCGACGTCTCCCCGGCGTAGGTCGCAACAATCGCATCCCCGCTCACCGTCCGGATGTTGATCCCGGCGGGCTTGCCCCAGTTCGCGGACACGAGAATCCCGATCATGAGCGCGACGAAGACCGCGGTCTGCCACAGAGGACGGCCGGCTTCGGGTTCAGGCATCGCCAGGGCGGCCGCATCCTTTTCACGCTCTTCTTTCCGGAAGAGAAATTGCATCGCAAGGCCGATGAAGACTGAGAAGAGGACGGCCCCGATCGCGCGCGCCAACCCGAACTTCACTCCCAAGATCCGCCCGGTGAGGATGATCGCGAGGATGTTGATCGCGGGACCCGAGTAGAGGAAGGCGATGGCCGGTCCCAGCCCCGCGCCGCGCTTGTAGATCCCTGCGAAGAGAGGGAGAACGGTGCACGAACAGACCGCCAGGATGGCTCCGGAGACCGAGGCCACGCCGTAGGCCACGACCTTGTTCGCCTTCCCTCCCAGGTACTTCATCACGCCGGCTTGGCTGACGAACACCGAGATCGCACCGGCGATGAACAGGGCGGGGATCAGACAGAGGAGGACGTGCTGGCGTGCGTACTCCTGGAGCATGAGGAAAGCCTCCATGATCGCTTCCCGCACCACCGGACTCGAGAACGGCACGAGGTAGGCGAACAGGAAGCCGCCAAGCAGCGCGGCGAGGACCTTCAACTCGCGCTTCATGTCAGACCACCTTCTCCCCCACGACGCCCGCGAGTTCCTCGAGGACTTGGAGCAGGCGAGGATCCGCCAGCCGCCACATCACCCGCACGCCCTCCCGGCGGGAGGCAACGAGCCCAGCGCGCTCGAGGATGGCGAGGTATCGAGACACGATAGACGGGTCGACTCCAAGGAGAGGGGAGAACTCGCAACCGCACAACTCGCTATCCGCCAGCAGGCGCAGCATCCGCTCGCGAAGCGGGTGGGCGAGGGCCTTTCCGATACGCGTCAGCGGCGTCGAACTCCTCATCGCGACCTTTTTGGTTCTTTGC
>JAQTVA010000121.1 GCA_028707055.1 Candidatus Bipolaricaulis sp.
CGGTCCGTCCGTTCGCCGTGGGTCTCCGGGCCCTCGTGGTAGATGAATCGCTCGGGGTCGTCGCCGACGAGAACGTTGCGTTCGTTGACGAAGAGCACAAGCTTCCTCCGCGTGTCGATCAGGTTCGTCCCTTCGGCGCCGCCGACGACGGGGCCGACGTGCGTGACCGAGAACATGGGGAGTTCGGGAAGGGTCTTTGCCGTGAAGCCCTCGCGGGTCACGCCGTCGGCCACGGGGAATGCGATCTCGACGTCGATCCTCCCATCCTTCGGGAATCCGAGGCGCAGCGCCATCGGGGGGCCAGTGAGAAGATCGGCCACCGACGATCGAAGCTCCGCGATCGCCTCCAGGATTTCCTCCTGCCCCGTAACCCTTCGCCGCGTCGCCAGGACGCGGAGCGGCGGGACGGTCTTCACCATGACTCCGGATGTGTCCATCGTCTTCCTCCAGGATCGCACGGCAAGGTTTGCCCGGCGAGGATCAGCTTATTCTGTCAGCGTCTCCGGATCGTTCCGAGCGTTGCGTCGGGCGCCGTCGGGCAGGATGATCGCGCCATGGTCGAGCTGCGATCGGTTGACGTGAGCGGGATTCACGCGGCGTTCGCCGACTACGCGATGGGCTCCTCGGAAGGCCTGCCCGAAGAGCGCCTGCTCTTGCGCATGCGGAAGAACGCCGTGGACTATGAGGCGTCCGTCGGTGCGTACGAAGAAGGGCGGATGGTCGGCTTCACGCTCGTCGGCCTTGACGCGTGGGGCGGACGCTCTACCGCGTACGACGCCGGGACGGGCATCGTGCCCACAACCCGCGGCCGAGGACTCGCCCACCGGATGTTCGATCACGCCTTGCCGGCGCTCGCCGAGCGCGGAGTCGAGGAGTTCGTCCTCGAAGTCCTGCAGGACAACGCGCCGGCGATCAGGGCCTATCGAAAGGCCCGCTTCGAGACGACGCGCACGCTGCGCTCGTTCGTCGCGGCCAGGTCGGTCATCCGCCGGCCCGCCTCGTCTCGCTGGACTCTCCGAACCATCGACCTCATGCAGTTCGAACGCGTCGCTGAGGAGATGGACTGGCTGCCGTCGTTCGAGAACCGCATCTCGGCGGTGCGGGCGATCCTCTCTGACGTCTCGCTCGTGGGGGCGTTCGAGAAGGAGCGTTGTGTGGGGGCGTACGCCTACTCCGCGCCCTTGCGTTGGCTCCTGTCGCTCGTCTGTCGCTCACACCGCCGACTGGGCATCGGTCGAGCCCTCCTTGTGCACGTCGTGGAACACCTTCCGGACGGTGTGGAACGCATCGCCGCGCTGAACGTTAACGGGGCGGACGACGGGATGCAGGGGTTCCTGGGACACCTCGGATTCACCCCGCTTGTCGACCAGTTCGAGATGAGACGGGCAGTTGCCTAGCGGAACCGAGTCGATCTCACGCGTTACGGAACACCTCGTCGAGGAGAAGAGGCTCCCCCGCCTGCTCTTCCAGCGGAGCGAGAATCTCGACCAGGATGCCGCGGGTCGCGCCGTCCGGGGCCACGTCGAGGAAACGCTCCACGCGGCACCGCATGCGTTTCTTGGCGCGCGCGAGCCAGGCGACACCCGACTGAGTTTCGAGCGGAACGCCCGCCAACTTGTCCACGGCGCTCGAATGTTTCATGCCGGCGAGGCGCGCCAACTCGAGCTGCTCGCGCAAGAGCACGTTCAGGGAGAACTCCGTTCCTACCTGCAAGATTCGCCCCGTTTCGCTCTGCGCGCCGATGCACAGGATGGCGTAGCGATCGGACACCTGAGTCGCCCACGAGCACACCATCGCGTACGTGCGGCCCGAGTCCTCGACGATGATCAGATTGCACCCGTAGACGAGCGGGCTTCCGGGTTCCGTCATCGGTCCCCCCTATGCACTCGATCGCGTGTCGTCCGCTGCCTTCGGCGCAACGGCCACGGGCTCACGCTCCGCGCCGCCACGGACCGCAGACGCCGGGCCTTCGCGGCGGCCGTGATCGGTCTTGTAGAAGCCGCTTCCTCGGAACTGGACGGCGACCCGCGGAAGGAGGCGGCGGGTCTTTCGGCTGCCGCACGCTGGGCACGCCGAGGTTGCCGGCGTTGACGGCGTCTCCAGTGTGCGAAAGTGGTATCCACAAGACAGACACTCGTTTCGGCGAAGCGGCATGTTCCCCCCTGAGGATCGAAGAAGTCTGGCACTTACGCACCACGACTGCCAGCATCCTACCTGGACCTATGTCGTTCGTCAAGATGTGAAATCACAGGGTAAGCCCGTGCCGAACTCCAGGCGATCTGCAGGCGTCTACGTCGCCCGGGCGAGGAGAAATCCTCGCGAAAGGTGTCGCAGGAAAACAGTCTCGCTGATCGGTCCCGCCGGGCCGAAGTGGCGAGCGCAGATGCGAACCGCCTGGGCGAGCGTCTCTCCGATGGGCTCTCCTTTCGAGACGAGCGCCTGAAACGCTGTCCCCGCGGGAGAGCCGGGAGGGGGGACCTGTCCGACCGACAGAGTCTGCCGGCCGACCTGCGGACTCTCAAGGGTCCGCCACGTGGGAAACCGCCAGCCGGCGAGCGCAGGAACCCCGCGGTTGCGTCCGCCGAGGACAACGGATGGAATCCGCTCGACGCGTTCGGGCGGCGCGACGCGCCGCACCATCCACCGCAGGAAGCCGGTCAGCTCCGACCGAGCGTCCTCGTAGCTGAGGTCAACCGGGCATTGGACCTCTTGGCACGACAGGAGGAGATCAACTGGGTGCGCGCCGCGACACGGGACACCGAGGGACGCGAGGACGTGGCGAAGCGCGTCGGTGGGGCCTGTAAGCCCGAGGCAGACGTCGCCGTTCAGCGCGATCGTCTTCGGCGCGTCGTCGGACATCACGGAGAGGTCACGCGCAAGCACGCGCCCGTCACAGGCCATGACGATGTCGAGATCGCTCCGAACGGCTACCACCAGGCTCATGTCGCTGCCACACTACTCCACGGGACGCGAGAGAAGAAAGGGATCGACGAGAACGCCGCCCAGTCGATGCGGTAGGGAAAAATGAGGGCCGCCAGGTTGTCGCGTCTTGGCCACGCCGTATTCCCTGGCGGTTATAGGGCTCTCAGGGACCCCCCTCACGCCTTCCAGTATGGGGATCGATTCGACAAGGAATCGGACAAAGCCAAGATCGATCGCGGACGTTCGGCACCCGGTCGAGGGGGTCGTTGGGCGGCTTCGTCCCGGCGCATGGGAAGGCCTCTCGCGGGACTCGGAGGACGATTCGCGGCGGTGGAGCGGACAGGCGGTCAAGCCGCGGAGGAACGAAGTCCTTGGGACATGAGGATGACCACCGCATGCTGTGGATGCCCGCAGGGTAGCCGCTGAGATCGAAAAGAGCCTCCAGGGAAGGAGAGCCGTGAACCGTCGACGAAGGACATCGTGCGCCCAGTTCTCGAGTGTCCTTGCTCCTCACCACGCGGCGCACGGCGGGGTTGAGTACTCGTCTCGAACGCGTCGCGCCTTCCCTCGGACGGAGGGGCTTCTCTTCGCGGCGCTGGTAGCGCTCGTGGCTCTTGCGTACGTCCTTCTTACGGCGGAGTCGGCCCCCTACCCCGTCCTTACCATCCTGGCTCCTGCCGCGAACACCACGATGACCGAGGAGAGCGTCACCGTGCTCGTACAGGCGCTTCACGCCGATCGGTTTCTCGAAGAGCGCGGGTACCACCTTCACTACTACCTCGATGTCGAGCCGCCGACGGATCCGAACCGCCCGGCGCTGACGTCCTCGTCGTCCTGCTTCAGCACGGACGAGACGGCGCACGTCTGGACCCTTGTAGGGTCGGGATGGCACCGGTTGTCCGTCCAGCTTGTCCGCGCCAACGACACGCCGCTCTCTCCCGCCGTCACGGCAACCGTGAATGTCCGAGTTCCCGCGTCGACTTCCGCTGCCGGTGCCGCCCCACTCAGGCCGGGGAGCCCGGCTCCCTCTCCTTCAAAGCCGGGCACCGGCGGGGGCTGCTAGGTCGAGCCGAGCGTTTCGAAGTCGGCGGCGGTCCTGTCGCTTCGTTACCCGCCCCCGGCAGTCGTGCATCCTTCCCGTTGCAGGGACGCGAAGGAGAAGTATGCGCGTACTCGGCATCAGCGGATCGATGAGAGCGGACCGGCACACGGCAGCCCTCGTGGAACGCATGACTGGGGGATGGAACGCGCGGTCCCGGTCTCGGTGTTGAGATCGTCCGTGCAGCGCCGGAGCGAGCGTTCACTCCCTGTCAAGTCGCCTGCTCGAGGCACGGCTCGCCCTCCGCATCAGTGCTTGATGATGGGCGACGTTCAGCCAATCCTCGCGCAGAGGATCGACTCCGACGCCGGCGTCCTCGAAGCTCCGCAGTCCTTCCGCGCCCCGCCAGCCTAGTCTCACGTCTTCATCGAGCAACTCCAGTCCTTGTTCTTCTCCCACGGGACGGCAGGGAGCGATCGAACGCTGTCCCCGCTGGCGGGGCCACCGTGCGGTCTGGTCGCGATCGCCGAGTCCTCGATGCCTCACGCGATTCTCGAGTCCCTGTATGACTTCTCGACTCTCGCTGGAGTCCGGCCCATTCCGCTCGATCGGCCGTAGCGCGAGCGGGATAGCGTGTCGCGTGGCCCGAAGAGAGTGGGATGGGAAGCCCGTCCTTCCCCTGGCTTTTCCCTGCCGGTACTCTTGTCCGCATGACAGACGGGGGGTGCTGGGGATGAGGGGACGTTTCCTCGTGGTGATCGTCCTGGGTTGTGTCGGCCTTGCGGCCGCGGCTGACTCGGCGGATCTGACAGGCCTGTTCTACGTGGACGGGAGTCCATACCCGGATCTCGGTGCCGGTGGCGGAGTCGTCGTGACCCTCGCAACCGAGGGGTGGACGGTGACGAACACGACGACGTTCGACATCTGGCCGGCGATCGCGGAT
>JAQTVA010000122.1 GCA_028707055.1 Candidatus Bipolaricaulis sp.
TAGACGCCGTCGCTTGCCGCGTTCAACGCCAAGGCCAACCGCTGTTCGCTGGCCTGCAGTGCGGCGGTCACCTGTTCCCGCTCGGTGACGTCGCGCGCGATCACGAGGTACCGCGCCGCCGCGCCCCCCGTCTCACCTTTTGGAGCGATCGCAAGGTCGTACCAGCGTCGCCCGCTCGGCATGTCTAGAGCGTACTTCGCCCGACTATGAGAGCCTTTCCGCACGACCTCACGAAGCGCGCCCAGGATGATCGCCGCAGCGTGGGTGGGGAGAACCTCAGCAACCCGCTTGCCGAGAAACTGCGCCGGAGGCACGAAAAGCTCCTCGGTCCTTCGCGCGTGGAAATCGTGAATCCGCCCGTCGCCGTCAACCTCAAACGCGAGGTCCGGGAGTGCAGCCAGCGTGGCGCGGAGACCGGCATGCGCTTCGTGAAGCGCCGCCGTCGCCGCCTTCCGCTCCGTGATGTCCCGCGACGAGCCCCATCCTCCCACAAGGTTCCCGCGTCGGACGTCCCCGATGACGTTGTTGAGGGTCCACACTGTCCGTCCCTGCCGGTCGCGCGTCGCAGACTCGACATCGACGATTCGGTACCCTGACTCGATGGAGCTCGCGACGAACTGGACCTGGTCCTCGTGCGAGCCAGCCAGCAGCTCGGTGAGCGGAAGGCCTACCATGTCCTCAGGACGGTCGAAGCCGTGGAGCCGCGCGAAAGCGCTGTTGCACTCGATGAGGGCGGACCGCTCCAGGATGGCCTCGGCCTGCTTGCGCGCAGGACCGCTGGCGCGTACGGCCGGTCGTACTTCGTAACGCCAGATTCCCTCGGTCGTGAGCTCGAGGTATCGCCGGTAGTCGGCCGCACCGCCGGGGTCGCCACTTCGCTCTCCGGGTCCCGCCATGGCCTGCCCTTCTTCGTCGCTCGTCCTGCATCCTAGCCCCCGACATCGCCCATCGTCAATCCGGTCGACAGCCGAACGATCTCCCCCAGTCAAGGGGTTCCTGGGACGGCGCTGCGAGGCGCCCCATCGCGGCCCTTCGTGGTATGGTTGCCTGGGACCCGAAGGAGGGAGACGTGCCTGAATGGGAAGGGAAGGTGCGCGTCCTCGGCGTGTTCGGGAGTCCACGAACTGCCGGGAACTCGTCGACGCTCCTTGAGGAAGTGCTCGCCGGAGCGGAGGAACAGGGCGCTGTCGTTGAGCGTGTCCTGCTCGCGAAGAAGCTCATCGCACCTTGCCTCTCTTGCGACGCGTGCTCGCAGACCGGGGTCTGCGTCCAGCGCGACGGCATGTCCGGCCTGGTGGAGCCCATGGTCGTGAGCGACGTATGGGCTCTGGCAACGCCCCCGTGTACTGGTGGGGCCCGTCGGCGCAGCTGAAGGCCTTCGTCGATCGCTGGTACGGTCCCTGGCACGACCCCGACATCCGTAAGGCGCTCGCGGGGAAACGAGCCCTTCTGGCAATCACCCTGGGCGACCCGAACCCCCAAACAGCGGACCACGTCATTGGGATGTTCCGGGATGCGTTCCACTACCTTGGCATGCACCTCGCCCCGGCGGTGCTCGCCACGGGCGTCTCCGATCGCGGCGACGTAGGGCGGCGGCCCGACCTGCTCTCCCGCGCGCGCAGAGCGGGCCGGGACATCGTCACCGCGAGGTGAGCGCGAGCGGCATCACGCCCCGTCGCCCGCGCGGACCGCCGCGGGCGAACGGCGCCGGATCACCGCACATAGCCGACCCTGCGGAAGAGCGCGATCCCCTCGTCGATATCCTCCACCGGGACGAGACGCCCGGCATCGAGTGACAGCTGCAGGGCGATCTGCCGCGCCGTCCGAGATCCGTCGCACAGGGCGAGAAGTCCCTCGGCCAGCGCGCGGTGGTTCGCCGACAGCTTGTCCTTGAAGAATTGAAGCTCGGAATCGTTGAGCAAGTCCGTTACGGCGTAAACCAGCGGTCCGTCGACCGCTCTTCGGGGACGGTCCCCGTCCGTTCCGCGAGCCGCACCGCCCGCGAACCCGGCGTAGTGGTTCCGCAGCTCGCGCAGAGCCGCTCGATGCCGATTGAGGAGCTCCTGCATCCGTCGGTCGCATCCGACATTGTCGAACGACCGCGCGCGCGCTTCTTCGATGGACAGAGCAAGGTCCAGGAGTTCGGGGCTTGCCGCCGGGTCGCCGCTCCCCGCCAGGGCGACCGCGCGTGCGAATTCGCGTGCCCCGTACGTCAGGAGCCAGCCGAACAGCCGATCGTCGTCCGCCGTCACGGTGGGAAGCGCCGCCAACGCGCAAGCGAGCACCCCAGCGCACGCGAGCCTTGTGGGATCGACCTTGTCTACCCCATCCAGGCTCGTATGCCAGTAGGGATCATCGTGCCCGATCATGAACGAGGGAATCCCGTGCGGCGCTGCGGCGAACACGAGGTGATCGCTCCCTCCGGTCGGCGGATCGAAGCTCCAGTGAAGCGGCCGTCGGGAACCTCCTGGCGCGGTCAGCGATAGGGCGACGATTCCCGCCAGGAGCGGCTCGATGACCGCGTGGACGTAGCTTGGGAGGTGGTTCGGTGCACGGAAGACCCGCAGGGGCTCTCCGATTCGCTCGGGCGACTGTCCGACCATGTCGAGGTTGACCGCGTGAAGAACCCGCCGAAGTTCCGGTTCGTGCGCCGCCGCCCAGGGAAGGGTGCCGTAGAACTCGGGGACCCAGAGGAAGCGGACCCCGTTTCGAAGCGGGAGGCGATCGGCCAGCGCGCGGAGCGCGCCGGCCGCTTCGATGAGCACGGCGCTGCCCGAGGCATTGTCGTTCGCCGACGGGCGCGGATGGCAGAGGTGCGCCACCAAGAGAACCTCGCCGGCTCCGGGATCGCTCCCATCAAGCGAGGCCTCCAGGACCCGCAGCGGTCGATCCGTGAACTCGGCGTCGACCCGTCCTCGGACGCGCACCGGTCCGTGCGAGAGGCGGCGCAGGAGGGCATCCGCCGTGCGACGAGATACGGAGAATGCCGGAATCAGACGGGGAATTTCGTCCGCCGTGGGGTAGATGCTGTGATAGACGACCAGGTCGTGGGATGCGGCCGCACGTTCATCGTCGGGATAGACCACCACACCGACGGCACCCCGGACCGCCGCCTGCTTCGCCACGGCCGCTGCGCGCCCGGAGGCCAGGACGACGCGCCCCTCCACGTCGGTCCCGCCGTACTCGGCGCCTGCGCTTCCTTGGCCGACGTGAACCAGATCGCCCTCGAACGCGCCGGGAGGGGAGTGAACCACAACGCACGTCGGGGTCTCCTCAAACGACGTCAGGCGCTCCTCGGCCGGCGCGGTCTGCACAAGGCACCCTCCTCGCACGGTCCACCCTGGAGGCGCTGTCCACTCGTAGGTCTTGGACCGTCCGTCGGCGGGGTACTCGTGCACCCGCGACGGAATACCGCGCGCGGAGAGCCGTCGGCGGACAAGATCGAGGGCGTCATCGTACCCCGGGGACGCCTGCGTGCGGTGGAAGCGCGCGATTTCTGCCACGAGGTCCTGGGCGCGCGCGCCCGACACCTCCGCCGCCAGGGCCGACAGAACCTCTTCAAGTCGCATCGGCACCTCCCGCCGCCTCTGGCCTCTCCCCTTGACCCGCGTCGAGGCCCGCGAGGGACCACGTCGCAGGATCCTGCCGGTAGTATCGGCGCAACACGCCGTAGAGCAAGGGCTGCGCCGCCACGATGCGGCGCGGCTGCTGAAAGAAGGCTTCGGTGGCCACGGCGAAGAACTCCGACGGGTCTTCCGCCGCGTAGGGGTCAAGGACAGTCGCTCTGCCTCGAGCCACGAGCCGGCAGTGCTCGGTGTACGCTGCACCCATGGTTTGCGCCCAATCGGCCCGCAGCTCGGGGTCAGGGATCGCCGGACATCCGTTCATCTCCCCTGTCTCGGCGTCCAGTTGGTGCGCGAACTCGTGAAGGACAACGTTCAGCTCGCCCGCTGGATCCGCGAGATCTGCGAGGACGTCCTCCCAGGACAGGACAAGGCTCCCGTACACCCAAGACTCGCCCGCCCGAGACTCGACGTCCTCCGTGATCAGGCCATGATCGTCGGCCTCCTCCACCGGAGCTGCGTACTCCTGCGGGTAGACGATGACCGAGGCGAGCTTCGGAAAGCAGTCGGTCGTTCGATGCAGGAGGAGGATGCACGCCTGCGCAGCGATCGTGAGTCGAGCCGCCTCGTTCACTACGAATCCGCCCGCGCCTTCGAATCGCTTCTCCGCAAGGAAGACCTGAACGTGGCCGTCAAGCTCGGCGCGATCGACTCGCGGAACCCGCGTATACAGCGGGATCGCGCCTACGATGCCCGCCCACTCTTTCGGGACCGGGCGGGCCCGCCATCTCGCGCGACGCTTCTCCCTGAGACGAAACAACGATCCCTCCTCTCTCGGAAGGAGGATCCTACCACGCTTTGTCGTCGCCGTCCCGACCCGGAAAGCCGAGGCCGACCTCGAGCGGCGGAACCTCCACGCGCCCTAGGTCGAGGCCGCAGCTGCGTCGTTTAGGATTCGGCGTAGTAGCCCGCTGCGCCGCGCGGCGTACGGTTCGTTGATGGAGCGGCGCCGTAGAGCCTGCTTGCATGCGGCGAACGCGTGCGTCAGCTCTCCCTCGGCCGACGGCCGAGGGAGTTCGGACAGGACGAGAACGGTGTAGTAGAAAGGAAAACGCTCCCAGCGCCCGTTCGGCAATCGGTGCTGCGACAGGGTCTGTAGGCGCCACCCGACGTCGCTGCGCACTTCGTCGCCGCGCACCGACGTGAGGAACCTCACGTAGCCGATGAAGCTCGTGGCGCACTCCCCGATTGTGCAATGCTGAGCCG
>JAQTVA010000123.1:0-2034 GCA_028707055.1 Candidatus Bipolaricaulis sp.
AGAGACGATGTCGTCGACGTCGGCGCCGAGGTTGGCCGTGCGCACCGAGATGCCGTCCGGCCACGGCGTGATGGGCACGGGCGAGCCAAGGTCGATGCGCATGGGGCTCTCGACCCGAACGGGTGCGAAGCCGGCGCGCTCGAGCGCCGCGCAATGTGCTCCGTCGTCCGACGAAGCGTCGGAGGTCGCCGCGACGCGAAGCCCGGGAGCCGCGCGGGGCACGAGTTCGGTTGCACGATGGAGGCTCCAGTTCGTGACCCGGTCCCAGAGGAGGGCGTCGTCCTCGTACCGCGGGTGGACCGCGGCGGAGCATCCGATGTGGGTGTACGGTTCGCCGTCCGCAAGGATGAACGCCAGCCCGGCGACGGCGCCATCCCAGTCAAGCACGAGGCGCGCGTCCGTCTCGAGGGCAAAGCCTGGCTTCTCCCACCAGGACACGACGCGTGCGCGCGTCGACTGGCTTGTGCCGTGGAG
Organism: Candidatus Bipolaricaulis sp.; assembly: GCA_028707055.1. Taxonomy (GTDB): domain Bacteria; phylum Bipolaricaulota; class Bipolaricaulia; order UBA7950; family UBA9294; genus JAPLGD01. Next base: position 475 of record JAQTVA010000123.1, read on the forward strand.
CTTTCGCGACCGGGCATTCAGCATCTCCACAACGCGATCGACATCGGCCAGGGTAGGGGCGCGATCTGGCCGGTCCGCCCGCCAGCGTCCCTCACTCATCTTGCTAGACATGGGTGCATTCTACAGGAGGCGTGCCTCCTACCTATTCCGGTTTGCTGGGCGACGTCCGCCGGAGTCATCGCCGGGTCAGACCCGGACGTCGCAGCAAGCTGCGATGCTACAGACGTAGAGACTTGGCACACGGACCCTATTTCTGGAGCTGCATCTCGCGCCGTCGCCCTGCGTCGCCAGGGGTCAGATCTCCATTCGTGATATTGCGAATAGAGATCTGACCCTCACACCGCTCGAATGGAGATCTGACCCCCGACACTAGGTCTTCATCGGGTGGGCGGCGAACTCCCGGATCCACCCGTGCTGCGTCGCGACCTCCTGGAAGCCGATGGCGCGATAGAACGGCTCGAAGGCACCTCCGAGCGGCATCCAGGTTGCGCCTTCGGCCTTGAGACGGCGGACGCCCTCCCAGAGGACCTGCTCGGCGAGGCCTTTCCGCCGATGGTCGGGGTGCGTGGCGAGCGGTTCGAGGTGGCCGATCTTGTTGACGGCGTCGTACCAGACGATCGCGCACGCAGCGTAGCTTCCGTCCGGTGCAACGACGAACAGGTCATGGCCCTTCCGGTAGTCGGGCGCGCGCATGAGTTCCTGGTAGGAGAAGGCGGAGGGCCAGTCCTTGGGGTCTTCGTGGTTGAACCCGCGGCCGGAGATCTCGCGTCGCTTCTCGATGTCGATCTCCTCCTCCATCGTCCGCAGCCGATAGCCCTGCGGAAGTCTCAGCTCTTGGACCTTGCCGAAGCGGTACTCGAGGAAACCGGAGACTGCCTCCTCCTTGCGAACGTAGCCACGGGCCTTGAGGACGGCGTTCAGGTCATCGTCGCCGTCGAACGTCCACATGTGGGTCCGATTGCGCTTCGGGTCGATGTACACCTCCTCACCGACGGCGACCATCTCCTCGATCAAGTCGGCGTGATCCGGGTGCCGCTGGATGAAGATCTCGCCGTAGCCGGGATTGGTGGGATCGGGGTGCTCGATGCACGTGACGCCGACGATCTGCCCCGCATCATCCTCCCACAGGCGGACCATGTCCTCCCAAAGCCGGATGGCGCTCAGGCTTCCTGGGGGCGTCCCCGGCTCGGTGCCCTCCGAGCCAAGCATCGGGGCGACGAAGTAGCGGGCGTAGTTCCACCGCTCGAGTCCCCAGTTGTAGGGCATCGGGAAGGCGGCGTAGGTCGCGTTCAGGAAGTCCCGGACGCGAAGGAAGTCGCGATCGGGTTCGTAGGTGCGCACTCGTGCTGTCACAGCGATGTCTCCCTTGCCGTCCCGCGGCCAAGACAGTACCGAGCGAGCCGGACATCCTCAAGCGCCGCCGCCCGAAACCCGGTACACAAACTAGATTTCCTGGCGCGCTCTGGCCGCGACCCTCGATCCGCGCATACGCGGCGATACTCAAGTATGCTAGCGGTAAGACTGGGACGGGAAAGAGGGATGGTGCAATGAAGAGACGAA
>JAQTVA010000123.1:2134-4811 GCA_028707055.1 Candidatus Bipolaricaulis sp.
CTCCGCTTGGCGACGTTTCTTGGTCCGACCGCACGATCTTCCGGTCCGGACTCGTGAGATCGGCGCAGGGGGTTCTCGACGAGCTTCCCGGAGCGACGGTGTACCACATCGACGTTGCGATCGCCGACGGCCTCTTGTCTCTCGCCGGGCATCAAGACGTGCTCTACACGAACCGCGAGGGGTGCGCGCTCGGCGAGATCTACTTCCGTCTCTACCCGAACGCGGCCGGCGGAAGCGTCGAGGTCTCGTCGCTCACCGTGGACGGAAACGAAGTCGAATGGGTCCACGAGCACGATGCCCTCGACCTTCGGGTGGCGCTCGTCGCGCCCCTCTACCCCGGGGCAGCGATCGAGATCGGGATGGACTTCGTGGTCACTATTCCACCGGCGCCCACGGAGCGGTACGGGCTCTTCTCCTCCTCGAGCGGGGTCCTATCGCTCGATGAAGCGTTCCCGTCGGTTCCTGTCTATGACGCCGGGGGCTGGCACCTTGATCCCGTCCAGCCGTTCGGGGACGTAGCGGTCTACGACGCCAGCTTCTACGTCGTGCGGGTCTCGGCGCCCCGCGACGTGGCGCTCGTGGGAACCGGGGTCGAGGTCGCGCGCGATGATGATGGATCCCGCCAGGTTCGCACGTTCGCCGCCGGCCCGGCGCGCAACTTCTACCTTGCGGCGGCCGACGACCTCGTTACGGTGGAGAAGAGGGTTGGCGAGACGACGATCCGTAGCATCGCCTTCGCCGACGACTTCCCGGCGGCAGAGCGAGTACTCACCTTCGCCAAGGAAGCCCTCGCGAGCTTCAGCGAGCGGTTCTGTCGATACCCTTACACCGAGCTGGACCTCGTGGCGAACCCTATCCTCCCCGGCGGAAACGCCATGGAGTACCCTGGCGCCATCGTCCTGTCGCGTCCTCTCTACGATCCTCGCGCCGTCATCTGGGGCAGCGTGCCCGCCCCAGCCGCCCTGGAGTGGGATGTGGTGCACGAGATCGCGCACCAGTGGTTCTTCAACCTTGTCGGCAACGACCAAGTGAACGAGCCGTGGATCGACGAGGCGATGGCGCAGTACGCGGTCGGGCTCTACTACGAGGATGCCTACGGATCCCGGGGAACCCGAACGGCGCACGACTGGTGGCTCGGCAACTGGTCTCGCGTGGGACGGGAGGAGACAGCCATCGGCCTTCCCGTGGCGGCGTACGAGGCTTCGAGCTACAGCCCGATCGTCTACGGGCGCGGGCCGTTCTTCCTGGCCGAATTGGAGGACGCGCTCGGCCGGGCAGCTTTCGCCGATTTTCTCGAGGACTACGTCTCGGCCTTCGCCTGGGAGATCGCGACGACGGCGGCGTTTCGTGCCCTCGCGGAAGAACACTGCGGCTGCGACCTCGGCTCCTACTTCGAGGCTTGGGTCTACCCGTAGAAACCGGGGACACAAACCCTATTTCGGCCTGCCCGTGGAGGAGTGACGCCCGCCTGGGCGCGGCAGGCCGTGTCTGCGCCGATGTGCGGCCTGTCTCGGCACCGGCGCGCGCCGCCGCGAGATCGCGAGGGCAGACTCCAGCATGGATTCCTTGCGCTGCGCGGGCGGGGGTGCCATGTGACCGAGTGGCGCGCCAATGCCTAGAACACGAGCGGGCGCTGGCACCCAGCGTAGCGTCAGCATGCGGCGGGCTGTCCGGCACCCATGGAGTACGGAAAGGCTCGGGTCTGCGACTTGACGGACCGGGCAAGGAGAACAGGCGCGGCGGCAGGGCGTCCCATCTCTGCGCTAGGTCTGCGTTCGCAGATCATGGTCGGCAGTATCTGGTTCCGGGGATTTGGGTAGGCCTGATCCATGCGTTCGCCCTGGGGAGTGAACCGCCGGGGCGATCTCAGGCACTCACTCGTGATGGCCCGTTCTCGCAGCGAGGAGGCTCTCCCATGGTCGACCAGGCATCGAGGTTTCCCGCTCTCACTCCGCGGCTTGTCTCTCGCATCGTCAAGAAGACGGCGGAGACGGTGCGCGATCGCTACATCTTCCCCGACGACGCGAAGGCGATGTCTGATCTTCTCCTCGCGAAGCTCGAGGAAGGCGCGTTCCGCGACCCTGGAACCGTGGCGGACCTGGCGGGAGAACTGACCGCGGCGCTTCACTCCGTCAAACCGGACCTTCACCTCGTTGCGGTGCCGTGGCTGCCGCCAGACAAGGGCGGTGGATCGGACGGCGCGATGGACGCATGGACACGCCGGCTACCACGCCACAACTACGAGTTCCGCAAGCTTGAGGTCCTGCTCGGGAACATCGGATATGTCGACCTGCGAGGATTCGCATCGGCGGCTCTGGGCGGGCCGACGGCCGCCGCGGCGATGCAGTTCCTCGCCCATACTGACGCGCTCGTCTTCGACCTGCGCGACAATGGAGGAGGCGACGACCTCGTCGGCTTCCTGATGAGCTTCCTGTTCGACAAGCCGACGCACGTTCACACGGCGAAGTACCGCGATCATGATGAGCAGAACTGGACCTACGCGTATGTCCCCGGTCCACGATTCTCCGATCGTCCGGTCTACGTCGTCATCAGCCGCTCGACGTTCTCGGCCGGCGAGGACTTCGCCTACAACCTCCAGCAGCTCGGTCGCGTGACCGTCATCGGCGAGCAGACGCGCGGGGGCGCCCATCCCGTGGAGTTCTACCGCTTCCCCGAG
>JAQTVA010000124.1 GCA_028707055.1 Candidatus Bipolaricaulis sp.
CGGGCGGCACGGGCAAGGTTCTGACGCAGGAGTCGATCGACGAGGCGGTGGCGTTCCGCCAAGTCATGGCACGCCTCGAGCGCGACCGGCGGGAGAAGAGGGATTGGTGGTTCCGCGTCTGGCAGCCCGACAAGGTGCGAACACCGCGCGGGGTGGTTCGCTTCGAGGATGCGGACTCCGAGACGCTGGCGACGCGGCCGGAGTGCTGGACCCTCGAGCCGGGCGCGACATGGCATGGCTTCAAGGGACTGACCCCCGGCTACTGCCTCCTCGACCCGATCAAGGTCACCCTCATCACCCCGGGAATCGCCCCCAACGGTTCGCTCCTCGATCCTTCCATTCCGCCCATCGCCCCTGATCTACCGGCCCAGGCATTCATTCCCGCCCCCGTCGTCGCCGCGTTCCTCGATTCGGAGGGGATCGTGGCGGAGAAGACGGGACACTACACCGTTCTCTTCCTGTTCTCGCTTGGAATCACGAAGGGGAAGTGGGGCACGCTCGTCAGCGCGCTGTTCGAGTTCAAGCACCTCTACGACACTAACGCGCCGTTGGGCGAGGCGATCCCGTCGCTGGTCGAGTACTACCCCGACCGGTACGGCGGGAACATGACCCTGCGCGGACTGTGTCAGGAGATGCACGCGTGCCTACGCGAGCTGGACCTGTGCCAGAAGGAGCGCGCGCTGCGCCTCGTCGGCCATCAGCCGATTCAGCGGACCACGCCCCGCGACGCGTACCGGGCGCTCGTGAAGAACCGCGTGCAGCGCGTCCCGGTGGACCGCCTCGAGGGCCGCGTCGTCGCCGTCGGCCTTGTCCCGTACCCGCCGGGAATCCCCGTCCTGATGCCGGGCGAGGAGGCGAACGCCGCGGTCTGCGACTATCTCCAGGGGCTCGAGGAGTTCGACGACCGGTTTCCGGGATTCGAACATGAGATCCACGGGATCGGGGCGCCGAGCGAGACGGGGGGGGAAGGACGGCCCGGAGGAAACCGGTACTGGGTCTACTGCCTCCCCGAACGGTCGAGGAGGCGACGCGCCAAGCATCGGCCCGCGTAGCGGAAGGGCGCGGTTAGTCCCAGCGAGCCTCGATGACATCCGGCAGCGCAACCAACGCGCGGCAGGCGGCCACGGCGGCCGGCGACGTGCGGGTTCGGACGCGGAACGTCAGTTGGGAGGCCGCGGGGTCCTTCGAGATGCGGCTCGCCGTGGCGAGGACGCGCAGATCGTTCTCCGCCAGAACCTCGCGGCAGCGGGCCTCCACGATGCCCACGTCCGCCGCTCCGCTGCGCACTCGGATCGTGTGGTAGTTGACGGTCGGAATCGTGTGGGCGATCCGCGCAAGCACGGTGAGGATGACGAGGGCGACGGCCGTGCTCCCGACGGCGAGAATGTAGAGACCCTGTCCGACGACCACGCCCAATGCGGCAACGAACCAGACGCAGGCGGCCGTAGTCAGGCCGCGCACGATCTCCTTTGACTTCACGATGGCGCCGGCGCCGAGGAAGCCGATGCCGGTCATGATCCCGGCCAGGGCTCGTCCGGGGTCGACGGAGGGGCCGAACGACTGGGTGACGATCATGGCCAGGGTCGCCCCCAGGCAGACAAGCATGTGCGTACGCAGCCCGGCCGGCCTTCCGTGGCTCTCCCGTTCCAGGCCGACGAGGCCACCGAGGACCACGGCGATCAGCATCTTGGTCAGGGACATCCACTCGAAGCTCATCATGGCGACTCACCCCGCGGGCGCTCGTAGTGGGATCTATCCTACACCAGGCGACGGGGCGTCGACGGGTCCCGTGTCCCGCGCCCTGCAGGCAGGCGGCCGTGGATGAGGGAGTTGCCCTTCCCGCGGTAGAATCGCCGCTCCGATGACAACGAAGGGATGGTCCAGGGATCTCGGCCCGATCAGTGCGCTCTCGATCGCCGCGGCGATCTGGGGGTTCTCGTTCGTCGCCCAGCGGGCCGCGATGGCGCACATCGGGCCGTTCCTGTTCAACGGGATGCGCTTCCTCCTCGGGGCGGCGACTCTCCTGCCGATCCTCGTGGCGCTTCGCCGGCGCCGCATCCGGACGCCCGCGAGACGGTCCACGAGTCGTGCCGCGCTCCTCCTCGGCGGCGCGGCGACCGGTTCGGTCCTGTTCGTGGCGGCGACCCTGCAGCAGATCGGAATCGTGACCACCGGAGCCGGCAAGGCGGGACTCATCACGGGGCTGTACGTGGTTCTCGTGCCCCTGCTCGGGATCGTCTGCGGGGCCCGGGTTCGCGCCGCCGTGTGGGTTTCTACACTCCTTGCCGCCGGGGGGTTGTACCTGCTGAGCGGTGGGACCGGCGGGACGCTCGTGTGGGGCGACGTCCTGCTCCTTCTCGGAGCGCTCGCCTGGGCGGTTCACGTGCACCTGATCGGGTGGATGGCGGAGCGTGCCGACCCGATCGCAGTGGCCGTGGCTCAATCGATCGTCTGCGGCCTGCTCAGCCTTGCCACAGCCTTCGCCACGGAGACGTTGTCGCTCGCCGCCGTGCGCGCGGCGGCGCCGGCCACAGCCTTCGCCGGGTTCCTCTCCGTCGGCATTGCCTACACGCTCCAGATCGTCGGCCAGCAGCGTCTCGACCCATCACGCGCCGGGGTCCTCCTGAGCCTCGAGGCCGCGTTCGCCGTCCTCGGCGGCTGGGCGATCCTCGGCGAGGCCGTGACTGTGCGGATGCTCGTCGGCTGTGCCCTCATGCTCTCCGCCATGATCCTGTCGAGCGCGCAGCACGCCGGGTGGAGTTGGACGGCGGGATCAAGGCACCGTCGCCCGACTCGAAGCCGCCCTTGAGTGCTTGACCTCCCGGCTCGTCGAGGCCGCCGGAGACGGGAATCCCTGTGCTGTGAAAGGCGGGCGGGTGACGTAGGCAGGGAGTTTCGGACCGAAGGTTACTGCCCCGCGGGAGGCGTGGGCAGATGCACGTACTCCTCCTCTTCCTCCTTCGGTACGCGCTTGCGTGGGCGGGGGATCAGAAGTCCGATGAACACACCGGCGCCGCACACGATGGCGAGCAACACGGCGTTGGAGACCCAGAAGCGCCACCCCAGGAACCGGATGCCCACGGCCGGGGTGTTCTGGGCGGCGAAGGCCACCACCAAGGCTACGAGGAGCGCCAGGATCACAAGTCGCGTTGTCCTCATCTCTTCCTCCTCTTCGCTTGTACGCGTTCGCAGGCGGTCAGCGCCACTCCGAGGGCTGTCCCGTGGACTCGAGGACCGCGAGCCACAGGTCGCCCTCCGGATCGATGGCGTTGCGACGCCCGACGACCTCGCGCATCGGGACGTGGGTGAACTGATTATTCCACAGCCCGACGAGCATTCCCGTTCGGCCACTCATGCCGGCGTGTACGGCATTTCGCGCCAGGCTCGAACAGAAGATCGAGTCGCTCGGATTCGCAGGTGCGCTGCGGATCATGTAGCTCGGGTCGATGTACTTGAGGGAGTGGGCGACGCCTCTCTCGGTGAGATGCTGTGTGATGCGGCGTCGCAGGAACTGGCCGATGTCACGAAGGCGCACGTTCCCCGAAGCGTCGACCTCGACGGCCTCCGTTTCCTCGTGAAGAAGGTTCTGGCCCGCTCCCTCCGCCACCACGAGGACGGCGTGCGACCGCGTCGCCAGCCGCCGCTCGATCCACGCGAGGAGCCCGTGCGCTCCGTCGAGGGAGAAGGGGATCTCGGGCACGAGGACGAGGTTGACATCCGGCTCAGCGATGGCTGCGCTCGCGGCGATGGACCCCGACTGGCGCCCCATCAGGCGGACGAGGCCCACGCCGTTCAAATACCCCTTGGCTTCCGTGTGAGCCGAGCGGATCGCGCCCGTGGCGATCGAGAACGCCGTCTCGAACCCGAAGGTCTTCTCGACGAGGTAGATGTCGTTATCGATCGTCTTCGGCACGCCGATCACCGAGATCGGCACGCCACGGCGCGTGATCTCTCGGTGGATCTCCTCCGCGCCGCGCATGGTGCCGTCCCCGCCGAGGGCGAGGAGGAGGCCGATGCCCATCCGCTCGAGGGTATCCACCATGGCCGCGACGTCCTGGGGCCCCCGAGACGAGCCGAGGATCGTCCCGCCGTGGTGGTGGATGTCATCGACGGTGTCCGGTGACAGCGCGATCGGTTCGTACCCCGGCCGGGGTACGAGCCCCGCGAACCCGTACCGGAACCCGTAGATCGTCTGCACGCCGTAGTGATAGGTGAGTTCCATGACGGTGGTCCGGATGACGTTGTTCGTTCCCGGACACAGCCCGCCGCAGGTCACGATCCCGGCCCGCAGGGTCGCCGGGTCGAAGTAGATGCGCTCCCGAGGACCGGCTCGCTCGAACGAGGCGTCGACCTGCGCCGACGTGGCGCCCGTGATGACGCGGTAAAGGATCCTCTCGTCGCCGGACACGAAGTTGCAGATGCGGTCGCCACGCACCGTCGACAACGACAGCGGCGATCGGCGCTGCGGGCTTCCCAGACGAGCGATCTCCAAGTCCATCGTCCCTCACCTCTCTCCGGAGCAGGGTACGAAAAGCCGTGGCGGGGGCCAACCGGCTCGAGCCGAGGTCAGGCTCCGGCGCCCGCCGACCCGGCGTCGGCGAACTGGAGTGCGTAGAGCGCCGCGTACAGCCCTCCCGCGGCCAGGAGTTGATCGTGTGTTCCCTCCTCGACGACGCTTCCGCGGTGCAGGACGAGGATCTTGTCCGACTCGCGGATCGTCGACAGCCGATGGGCGATCACGATCGACGTCCGACCCTCCATGATCCTGCGCAGCGAGGATTGGATCA
>JAQTVA010000125.1 GCA_028707055.1 Candidatus Bipolaricaulis sp.
ACGGTCACACGGTCCGTCGGCTGCCACAGCGCGTCGAGCGTCAGATTCCAGCCGAGCCAGAGAAGGGTCAGCGCTCCGAGGGCGACGCCGATGACCCAGGCCATCTAGAACTGCACGTAGGCGCCGGCTTCGAAGACCGGTCCCGCGGTCCAGCCTGTCGCCGACCAGCGGATCAGGTACCGCGCCTGCGCGAGCAGCCCGACGGGATCGAAGGCCGGGATACGGACTCCTCCCACGGCTTCGAGCACCAGCGCGCTCGTGTAGGGAGGGGGTGTCAACGCGGCGCCCACGCCCAGGCCTGCAAACGGGTCGACCGAGGACGTCGGGACGTGGAACAGGAGGGACGCCGTGGCGAGCATCAGCCCCGAGAGGTCTCCCGAGACGGCGAAACCGACCTCGGCACGGAGGTCGAACGAGGAGGAGAGCGCCGTTTCCGTCGTCGCGTGAATCAGCCACAGCCCGGTCGGGTCGACTCCTACGGCGATCCCCGCCGTCGCAGCCCCGACGGCGAGCGCCGCGGCCGCGATCCATCCCACCGTCGCCAGAATCCCCGCTGCCCTCTTCATCTCCCCCTCCTCACGCGCTTGTCGTTCAGATGTCGAGAGAGGTCACCTTGTCGCTGTTCTCCATGATGAACGCGCGCCGCTTGGCGACGTCGTCTCCCATGAGGGTGGAGAAGATCTCGTCCGCCTCCAGCTCGTCGCGGATCTCGACCTTCTTCAGAACCCGCTTCTTGGGATCCATCGTTGTCTCCCACAGCTCCTGAGGGTTCATCTCTCCGAGTCCCTTGAACCGCTTGACTGAGTAGTTCCCCGCGTTCTCGCGTCGGTAGGCCTCGAGCTGTTCGTCCGAGTGCATGTAGATCGTCTGCTTCCCGTTCTTGACCTGATAGAGCGGAGGCTTGGCGATGTAGATGTTTCCCTGCTGAAGCAGCTTCGGAAGGTAGCGGTAGAAGAAGGTCAGGATGAGGCCGCAGATGTGTCCGCCGTCGACGTCCGCGTCAGCCATGATGATCAGTCGGTGGTAGCGCAGCCGATCGAGCGTGAACTCCTCGCGAATGCCGGTGCCGATGGCGGTGATCATCGCCTTGATCTCCGCGTTGTCGAGCAGCTTGCTGACGCCGGCCTTCTCCACGTTCAGCACCTTTCCGCGCAACGGGAGAATGGCTTGGAACTCGCGGTTGCGGCCCTGCTTCGCGCTGCCCCCGGCCGAGTCGCCCTCGACGATGAACATCTCGCAGCTCTTCGGCTCGCGGTTCGAGCAGTCGGCGAGCTTCCCGGGGAGCGACGTCGACGCCAGCGGACCCTTCCTCCGTGCCATGGTGCGGGCCTTGGAGGCGGCCATGCGAGCACGGCCCGACTGGACGGACTTCTCGATGATCAGGCGGGCGACCTTGGGGTCTTTCTGGAAGGCGAGACCGAGCTGCTCGACGAGGATGTCGCCCGTGATGCTCTGCACTTCGGGGTTCCCGAGCTTGGTCTTCGTCTGCCCTTCGAACTCCGGATTCGGGATCTTGACGCTGATGATCGCCACGATCCCCTCGCGGATGTCTTCGCCGCGCAGGTTCGGGTCCGTCTTCGTCAGGATCTTCTTCTCGCGACCGTAGTCGTTCAGGAACTTCGTGAGCGACGCCTTGAAACCGAGCAGGTGGGTTCCGCCGTCCACGGTGTTGATGTTGTTCGCGAACGCGAAGATCGCCTCGTCGTACCCCTTGGTGAACTGCATCGCGATCTCGATCTCGATTCCCTGATCGGAGCCCTTGAGGTAGATCGGGGTCGGGTGAAGAGGTTCGCGCTTCCCGGCCAGCTCGGCGACGAACGACTTGATTCCGCCCTCGTGCTGGAACTCCCGCGTGACCCCGGCGGCCTCGTTCTCCAGGATGATCTTCAGACCGCCGTTGAGGTAGGACAGCTCGCGCAACCGGTGCCCGAGCTGAGGGAAGTTGTAGTGGATCTCTCCGAAGATCTCGCCATCGGGGAGGAACGTCGTGGTCGTCCCGGTGCGATCGGTCTCTCCGACCACCTCGAGCTCGGTCATCTTCAGCCCACGCGAGAACTCCTGGTGGTGGATCTTCCCGTTGCGGTGAACCTCCACGATCAGGTGCTCCGAAAGGGCGTTGACGACCGACACGCCGACGCCGTGAAGTCCTCCCGCGACGTGGTAACTCTCGTTGTCGAACTTCCCGCCGGCGTGGAGTGTGGTCATCACGAGTTCGAGTGCGGGGATCCCCGTCTCGGGATGGATGCCGACCGGCATCCCTCGGCCATTATCGATGACCGTCACGCGGTTGTCGGGATGGACCACGACACGGATCTCCGTGCAGAAGCCGGAGAGCGCTTCATCGATGGAGTTGTCGAGGATCTCCTCGATCAGGTGCATCAGCCCGGATTGCCCCGTACTGCCGATGTACATGCCCGGGCGAAGGCGCACCGGTTCGAGATCCTCCAAAACCTTGATCTGATCGGCCTCGTAGGCCTGTGACTCCCGGAGCTTCTCAGCCATGACACCACCCAACGGAATTCTACTGAAACACCGACTGGATTTCAATCTGCGGCGTTCTGCCCCTCCCCGGACCGGCGAGCCCCCTCCGGCCGGCGGAACTCCCCGGCGCGGCGCGCCTACCGTTGCCCGGCGGGGCCCCGGCGCGGCGCCTCTACTGGTGCGGCTTCACGACGGCGACGACCTCGGGAAAGTCGATGCCAAGCTCCTTCAGCTTCGCCAGCGTCGGCACGCCGTCGTTCGTCCACCCGCGGCGCGCGTACACGGCGTCGATGAGCTTCTCGTACTGGGCCTCACGGTAGGCGCGCAGCGCTCGGAGCTTCTCCGCCGTGGAGGTCCCCTCCGGATCGACGCCGACGGCGTCGCGGAGGATGCCGTCATATCGATCGGCTCGAGACTCGTACTCCTCGACCGTGACCGGCCCGGCGGAACGGTACGGGATCGCATCGTGCTTCCGCGTCCCGAAACCCATCCGCACGTTGAACACGCGCTGGAAGTTGTAGACGCGCTCCGACTGGCGAATGATGTCGGACGGAGTGACCTCGATCCCCGTGACGCCGGCAAACAGGTTCGCGTAGTTCTCCACATGCTCCGGAACCTTGGCCGCCTCGATGCCCTTGTACTTCGTCCGGTTGTCGGCGGGCTCGATGTCGTTCCACGGCAGCTTGCAGAGCCCCATCAGACCGAACCACGTGCGCCACATCGGGAAGTAGTGAAGGGCCTCCGCCTTGTCGACGAACGTCGGCAGCTGCTTGTTGACCATGTCCATGAAGATCAACCACGCCTCGTCGTGCTGCGGTCCCTTGTTCGCGAGGCCGTACCCGCCTTGCATCGCGAGCGACTCCTTCGTGACGTACTCGGAGTACTCGAGCCCCTTGCACTCCATGCCGATGTCGTCGAGGAACGCCCGGTCGGCGCCGTACGCCTTGACGAAATGGTCCTTCATGCGGCGAATCCCTTGACCGGCGATCGCGCCGAACCCGTCTCCACGAGCCATCTGATGCAGGAGTTCGAGCGCCGCGTCCGCGTTGCCGAACCGCAGGTCGAGACCGCCGGTCTTCTTCTTGTCGAGGACTCCGGCCTCGTAGCACTCCATGACAAACGCGGTGCCGGTGGCGAACGAGATCGTGTCGATTCCGTACGTGTCGCAGTAGAAGTTGTACTCGAGCACGAAGTCGGCCTCGAAGATCCCCATGTTGGCGCTCCCCGCCGCGGTCTCGTACTCCGGGCCGTCGACGATCACCTTCTGTCCCTTGTACGGTCCGGTTTGGAGCGTGAAGCCGTCCACGGCGTGGGAGCAGGCCATCGTGCAGCCGAACCAGCAGCCGTCCGGCAGTCCCTGCGTGAACCGCTGGCGCCATACGGGAGACGAGATCCGGTCTGCTTCAGAATGCGAGCCGAAGCGGAAGTTCTTCACCGGCAGGAGGTCGAACTCGTTCATGACCTCGACGATGTTCGACGTTCCGACGCTTCGCATGTCGTTCTGCTTCGCGTCGAGTTCGAGGATCTCCTTCGTGATCCGCGCTCCCGCCCTGCGCAGGCGCTCGACGTCGGCGGGGCCGTTCAGGTCACCGCTGACGCCGCCCGGATGCTTGACGACAAGGGCGGCGATCCGCTTGTTCCGCAGCACGGATCCGATTCCGCCGCGCCCCGCCTGCTTCACACGGATGGCCTTTCGCCGCAGATCGTAGAGACTGAAGTTGAGGCAACCGAGGTGCGTGTGTTCGGCGCCCGCCCCCGCCGAGACGGTGGCCACCGCGACGAGGTCCTTGGGCGCGTCCGAGTCGGCGAAGTCTCGAGTCAGCGCGGCGGCGAGGATGTGCGTGTTCACGTCCCTGTGAGGACATTCGAGAATCCGCACTACCCCGTCGGCCTCATCGACGACGACGATCACGTCCTGCTTCGCCTTGCCCTGGAGCTCGATGGCATCCCAGCCGGCGAACTTCAGGTACGGGCCGAAGTACCCTCCCACGTTGCAGTCGACCACGGATCCCGTGGTCGGGGAAAGGCTGACCACGAGAGACTTCCCGGCGCCCGCGTACTGCGTGATCCCACCGATCGGTCCAGAGGAGATGACGATTTCGTTCTTCGGATCGTCCCACGTCGTGGACGGATCCACGGCGTTCCACAGCCGCCAGAGGCCGAACCCGCGCCCACCGATGAAGACGTCCTTCATCTGTTGCGTGACCGGACGCTCCTCGATCGCGCCGCTGCCCACGTTGACGTACAGGGTCTTCCCCGTGTAGCCGC
>JAQTVA010000126.1 GCA_028707055.1 Candidatus Bipolaricaulis sp.
TCCCCGACGTGCCTTTGTGCTCTGTGCGCTCGACCTTCGACCAATCCGTGAGCCCGAACGGAATGTCCTTCATCTGCATCGCGGTCGCCTCCTGACGCCCACTGGGAGCCGCCCCTCTCCGAACCGCGCGTCATGCTGACATCATCGCTTGGTCCGGCGGACGGGCACCAGATAGGAGAACGCGGGCGGTTCGGTCGTTCTCCCTAGCCGCCTGTCGCGCAGGCGGCCGGCGGCTTGACGCCGATGTAGCTCTTCACGGACCCGGGCCGCCAGTCGTCGTCGAAGACGGCGAACCCCGCTTCGCGAAGGAGCGTGGGCCAGACGTCGGCGGCGAAAATCCCGAGGGTGTGATGATCGACCTCGACCCGGAGTCTCCCGTCCTCGCGGATCAGGTAGAGGATGAGCCCATCATACGTATCATCGGTTGGGTCAGGGTCGTAGTTGTTCTCGACGAAGACGACGTCGACGCCTTCGGGTCTTGCTCTCGCCTCCGCGTGCGAGACCCGGGTCTCGTTCTGCTCGAACGTCTCTTTCGTCCCGTCGGGCGAGACGATCACCACGCCGCCCGGCGCGAGGTGACGGTGGGCGGCCCGGAACAGGCGCGAGAGGTCCTGCTGCGACGTCATGTACGCGACGGCATCGTCGATGAGGATCGCATCGAACCGCGTCTCAAGCGAGAACTCGCGCATGTCGCCCAGCACGAACGTGCACTCGGGGTTCAGCTTGCGCGCGTTCGCGAGCATGGCGAGAGAGAGATCGAGGCCCGTGACTTCGTAGTGGCGCTTCAGGTTGTAGGCGTTCTTTCCTCCGCCGCAGCCAAGGTTGAGGAGGGTACGCACCTCGCGCTGGGCGTGCTTCTCGATCATCGCGACGACGTGGGCGCACCACTCGGCGTACTCCCCGTCCGGATCGCCCCATAGCGGCCACACCCAGGCCAGGTCGCTGTAAAGCCGCGGCGTTCTCTCATCCATCGCACATCCTCGTCCGTCGTCCCTCTATTCCATGGTAAAGCCGGCGAGCCGCCGATCGCCGTCGGCGACGCGCAGCCGCCCGTTGTGCCGTCAAGCTCCTCCGGTTGCATGCACCCCGCCATCGCATCCATCTCGCGGTGCAGGCCGCCTTGAGAGCTCGACCACGGTGAGGATGGCGCCGACAAGACCGACGATCCACCCGACGGCGTACGGCAGGACGAGAAGTCCCCACCAGATGGAGCGCCCTGTGCTGCCTCCGATGCCGCCCAACGCGCTCAACACCCACATGGCGCCCACGCCCGCCACCACCAGCGCGAAGGACCAGCACAAGAGCCGTCGGTGCTTAGTCCTGCCGAGAAGGGCCGCCAGGGCGGCCAGACCGCTACCCACTGCGATGATGGGCGATCCCTCGAGGGGGTCGATCGCCCCGATCAGCAGGCCCGCCAGACCGACGATCTCGAGCACGCGAGACCACGCTCTCGCGTGCTTCATCTTGCCTCCTGTGCCGGCGTCCGCCGGCGATCCGCCGCCCTCATCGTCTCCTGCCGCAACCGTTTGCCGCCCGTAGCGGGGATGCCTCAGAACAGCCGGCCCGTCTATCCTCGCCCGCCGTTTCTTGGCTCCAAGAGATCCGCCAACGGCGACGGCAGCAGCGGGCGAATTCCGGTCTCTCGGACGACCCTCGCGAAGTACTCCCAGCCAAGCTTGCGGATGTCCTCCCTCGTGCATCTGAGCTCCACAGACAGCAGATGCTCGACCCACTCCACGCGGCAGGGGATCGCCGCCGGGGGGGGGCGTTCCGCCCGTGGTCGCTTTCGATCAGGATCCGCTCGGGGGGCACGCCGTTCGGAACGTGGATCGACGCGCCACCGCCGAGTGCACGGAGAAGTAGCAGCCCAGCTCCTCGGACGTCCGCGACGGCTTGACGTGCGCGTGGGCGTCCAGCGAGATCATGGGCCTCACCGACTCCCGCTTGGCGAGCGCCGTTCAAGCTCCGTCCAGAGCCGATCTCGTTCCGGCTTGGGAATCCGGTGCCAGCGCACGCTGCGGATCGCGCCCTCGAGCGCCGCCATGCGGTTGCGACACACGGCGTCCGCGCCCAAGGCTCTCCGGATGCGTAGGGCGGCTTCCACGCTGCCCATGCTCCGCAGATCGGCTGCCGTCGCGATGCCCACTCTTCGCAGCACGGCAGCACACTCCGTTCCGATGTTCGGCAGAGACTCCAACGACTCGTTTGCTTCGCGAACGGACACCCGCATCACCTCGGCGTCGAGCATACATCGAGCCGCGCCGGGGGCCGAAACCGCATCACAGGAACCGACGCATCGCGTCGACGACCTCGTCCTCGCGGTCGAGGAAGCAGTAGTGCGTCGCGTCGCGCAGCTCGAGAATGCAGAGGTTCCTGATGTCCCGACGTGCCCTGGCCACGCAGCGCCCGACGTACTCACGCTGCATGCGTTCGGCGTGCGCCCGCGCGGCTTCGCGAAGCTCGCGAGGCGCCCCCTCCGGCAGCGACCACTCGGCGTCCTGCGACGCGTAGATCGCGAGCACCGGGCAGCCGATCGCGCGCCAGTCGACTCGGTACGTGAAGTGAGCCATGCCGAGCTGTCGGGCGGCGCGCGGAAGTAGCCGCTCGCGGAGCCGCCCGTCTGCGGTCGGCTCCAACGCATAGGCCAAGAGCGCATCCCACTTCGGAGAGCGAAGCCGCCGGTACTTCGAGTACCGCGTCACGAAGTCGTGCGAGTACTCCTCGACCGACGCGAAGGTGTCGGGAGGCGGCCCATCCGCCTGGAGAGGATCCGACCCGAACAACTCGATGTCGCTGTCCTCATACTCGTACAACGCGTCGAGGAAGACGAGCCTCTCCACGCGACCTGGGTGGCGGATCGCCAGTTCCACCATCTCGCTGCCGGCGTACGAGTGTCCGGCGAACGACGCGCGCTCGATCCCAAGGGCATCGAGAAAGCCGACGATGTCGCGGGCGAGCGTCGGGATGTCGTACCCCGACTCGGGCTGCTCCGACTCCCCGTGGCCACGCCGCGTCAGACCGAGCACTCGGAACCGATCGGTGAGCCTTCGCGCGACGGAGTCGAAGAAGTGGGGCGTGTTCCCGGAGCCGGCGAGGAAGACAAGCACGGGCCCGGCGCCTCCCCAATCGAGGTAGTGAAGTCGCACCCCGTTCGACGACGCGAAGCCGCCCTGCAGTAGCATTGATGGGCTCACGCGCTCTCTCCTTCCGCGACGGCACCGTCGACGTGATACCGCAGCCAGGTGTAGCCTCCCGAGAAGGTCTTGCAGGAGACGAGCGAGAGCTTCGTCGGCCACTCGTCCGGCTCGAGATCCGAGCTTTCGAACAGCGACGGTGTCTTCGTCGCGCCGACGACGATCGGAAGCCAGAGCACGTTGATCTCATGCACCAACCCGGCCCGCAGAAGCGCGCCGCCGAGCTTGCCGGGCGATGTGCAGAGCACGCACTCGACACCAAGAAGCGCCCTGAGCTTGCGGAGCGCTCCCTCGAGATCCACGCGCCCGCTGCCGGCGACGAGGTAGGGAACGTGCTCCTTTCGCAGGTACGCGAGGTACTCAGGCGGTGTCGACCGCGAGGTGAGGACGAGAAGGTGCCACCCCTCGGAGCCCGGGGCTTCCCGTCCCGGCTCTCCCGTGTAGTACCAGCGCACCCGCCCGCCGCCGTCGACGACGACGAACCAGCCCAGGAATCCCGGACGACGGGCGATGTCATTCAGTAAGTGGTCCTCGTAGAGCCGGCTCCGATCCCCTTCGACGGGCGGTGGGGGCCCCGATGCCGCGCCGGGAAGAACGAACGACCCGCTCCCCTCGAGCATGGCCTGCGGGGAGTGGATCGTGCGGATCTGCGCCAGGGCCTCGCTCGCGTCTCCCGGGCACGGCCAGCGATCGTTTCCGAAGAGAAGCAGCGCGTCCGGCGCGACCGTCAGACACCCATCGACCGAAGCCTCGGCGTACACGACAACCCGTGGTCTCTCCATATCGAGCGCCTCCTCGAAGAAAGGAATCCTGGGCATCCTGCGACGACCCACCGCGCGCTTCTCAGAAGAGCTTTCTCCGTAAGAAGAAGATGGCGGCAAGCCCGGCAAGCAGAGCCGAGAACCCCATCGTGATCAGGAACGCGTGTGGGGAGCTCTGAAACGGCAGCGGGACGTTCATCCCGTAGATGCTGACCACAAGCGTTGGGAGCATGAGGAGGATCGTGATCAAGGTCAGGAACTTCATCACCGAGTTGACGTTATTCGAGATGATCGAGGCGAAGGCGTCCATGGTCCCCGTGAGGATGTTCGAGTAGATGTCGGCCAGATCGCGAGCCTGGCCGAACTCGACCCGCACGTCCTCGAGCAGATCGATCTCCTCCTCGGTCAGGTTCCGCCCGGCGAGGCGCCGAACCCTGTCCCACATGGGCTCGTTGGCTCGAAGCGACGTGGTGAAGTAAACGAGGCACTTCTGAAGGTTCTGCACGCGGATCAGAGTCCGGTTCGTCATCGACCCCTGGATCGCGCGCTCGGCGTCGTCCGACTCGTGGCGGATGCTGTTCAGATACCCAAGGTACTGGCGGGCGATGTGGAGGAAGAGGGTGCACAGGAACCGCACGGTGTCGCTTGGAGAAGGAATGCGGCTTCGTCCGGAGAGAAGCTCGCTCCACAGCGCCGTATCCTCGGCGCACACGGTCACGACGCGCGTCGGGGTGAGGATGACGGCCAGGGCGACGGTCACGTACGGAGTGTCGGAGGACGCTTCGTGAT